>JAZQAA010000037.1:0-5722 GCA_045544975.1 Oscillospiraceae bacterium
TCATTGATGAGAAGGCAAAGACTGCTACTATTACCCGTGAGGGTGTCAAGAAGGCAGAGCATCACTTCCGTGTAGAGAACCTCATGGCACCTGAAAATATGACACTGCTGCATCATATCAACCAGTCCCTCAAGGCTGTTGGTATCATGAAGGCGGATATTGACTATATTGTTGAAGACGGCGAAGTCATCATCATTGACGAATTCACCGGCCGTAAGATGCTCGGTCGCCGTTTCAATGACGGTCTGCATCAGGCAATTGAAGCGAAGGAAGGTGTTAAGGTAGCCCGCGAGTCCAAGACACTTGCAACCATTACTTTCCAGAACTACTTCCGTCTCTATTCCAAGCTCTCCGGTATGACCGGTACTGCTATGACAGAGGAAGACGAGTTCAAGGAGATCTACAAGCTCGATGTTATTGCAATTCCGACAAACAAGCCTGTTATTCGTATTGACCATCCTGATCAGGTATATCGCAGCGAAAAGGGTAAGTTCCTGCAGATCATTGAACAGATTGAAGAGTGCCACAAGAAGGGACAGCCTGTTCTGGTTGGTACAATTTCCATCGAAAAGTCCGAGCTGCTCTCCAAGCTTCTCAAGCGTAAGGGTATCAAGCATGAGGTACTGAATGCAAAGTACCATGCAAAGGAAGCAGAAATTGTCGCACAGGCTGGTAAGCTTGGTGCAGTTACCATTGCAACCAACATGGCAGGCCGTGGTACCGACATTATCCTCGGCGGTAATGCAGAATTCTCCGCAAAGGCTGAAATGCGTAAGATGGAATACGAGGAAAACATCATCAATGAAGCAATTGGTTTTGCAGATACTGAGGATGAAGTGATTCTTGCTGCAAGAAAGGTTTACCGTGAGCTCTATGCCAAGTTTGACGCTAAGGTAAAGGAAGCTGCTGTAGAAGTTCGTGAAGCAGGCGGCCTGTTCATCATTGGTACAGAACGTCATGAATCCAGACGTATTGACAATCAGCTTCGCGGCCGTGCTGGTCGTCAGGGTGATCCGGGTGAAAGCCGTTTCTTCCTCTCTGTTGAAGATGATCTGATGCGTATTTTCGCTGGCGATCGTATGGAAGCTGTGATGAGATCTCTGAATGTTGAAGAAACTGTTCCGATCGAAAGCAAGTGGCTTACAAAGATTATTGCTTCTTCCCAGAAGAAGGTTGAGGGCAGAAACTTCAGCATCAGAAAGAATGTCCTGAACTACGATGATGTTATGAATACACAGCGTGAGATTATCTATAAGCAGCGTGCACAGGTACTTGACGGTGAGGATCTGCATGACTCCATTCTCAAGATGATGGAAGAGCTGGTTGCCAATATCACTGGTCAGTATCTCGCAGAGGAAGAAGAACAGGCAGACTGGAACCTGATTGGTCTGAAGGACTACTTCTATGGTTGGCTCCTCGATGATGGTGAGCTTGTATATTCTGATGAAGAGCTTGCAGGCAAGACCAAGACTGACATTATCAGCTTCCTGACTGATAAGATCAAGTCCAAGTATACTGCCAAGGAAGAACTGTACGGCGAAAAGGTCATCCGTGAACTGGAGCGTGTTGTCATGCTGAAGGTTGTTGATACCAAGTGGATGGCACATATCGATGATATGGCAGAGCTTAAGAGAGGTATCACACTGCGCGGCTACGGTCAGAAGAACCCTGTTGTTGAGTATCGTTATGAGGGCTTCGATATGTTTGATGCAATGGTTGAGACCATTCGTGAGGAAACTGTTCGTATGCTGCTGACAATCCAGATCCAGCAGAATCAGGCACCGCAGAGAGAACAGGTTGCAAAGCCCTATGGTGCTTAACCCTGAGGATTCTAACGAATCACAGGATCATTAACGCATAAAAAAATCACCAGCCCTCTCCCATTATCCATCGGAGAGGGCTGTGTCATGACCTGAAAAGGAAACATTTACAATGAATTATATGAATTTTGCTGCATTCTACGACTTTCTTATGAAGAATGCTGATTATCCTCTGCGCGCTGCAAGACTGCATTCTATCATACAAAAATATATCCGCACTGATACGGATGGAACCCTCCTGCTTGATCTTGCTTGCGGAAGCGGCACGATGAGCGAAGAAATGGCGAAGCTTGGGTATGATGTCATTGGTGTGGATCAGTCCCCTGCCATGCTCTCAGTTGCAATGGAAAAGAAGTTCCGAAGTAGACTTCCGATTCAATATTTATGTCAGGATATGCGTGAGATTGATATGTATGGCACCATGGATGTTACGATTTGCACACTGGATAGCCTGAATCATCTGGAGTCCCTTGACGATGTATGCCGTGTATTTGAGCGTGTATCCTTGTTTGCGCAGCCGGGCGGCTTATTTCTGTTTGATATGAACACCATATACAAGCATGATCAGGTACTTTGTGATAAAACCTTCCTCTATGATACGGATGAGGTTTTCTGCGCCTGGGAAAATCGACTCACAGGTGAAGATCACACGGTTGAAATGCAGCTGACCTTTTTTGAAAAGATGGATGATGCGTATATCCGCAGTGATGAATTCATTACAGAAAAGGCTTATCCATCAGAAACGATTGTTAACTGTCTGGAAAAAGCAGGCTTTGATATCATTGGTACATTTGATGCTGATGCGGATATGACGCATCCAGAGAACCTTGTTCCATGTACCGAAACAACCGAGCGAATTCTCTATGCAGCAAGAAAAAAATCATAAGGAGAGCAAATTATATGAGTATCATAAAAAGGGCAATTTCCGCGGATGGCAGCGTTGTGGCTTCCGCAATTGATGCCACCGACCTTGTTTCTGTCATTGAATCCTATCATAAGCCTTCCGCTGTTGTAACAGCTGCCTTAGGGCGTTTGTCCATTGCCGCATCACTCATGGGTTATGGATTAAAAAATGAGGACGATGCACTGACACTTCGAATTGATGGTAACGGTCCCATAGGCTGCATGGTAGCCGTTGCGGACAGCCATGGCAATGTCAAATGCTATGCCGATGAATATATTGTTGAAATTCCGCTGAACGCACAGGGTAAGCTTGATGTTGGCGGTGCTGTCGGAGATGGTACCTTTTCTGTGATTAAGGATATGGGATTGAAGGAACCCTATGTGGGCACAATTCCGCTTATTTCCGGTGAAATCGCTGAGGACATTGCCAATTATTACGCAACAAGTGAGCAGATCCCGACTGTACTCAGCCTCGGCGTTCTTGTTGCTCCCGATCTGAGTGTCCAGCACGCAGGCGGATTCCTGATTCAGCTGCTTCCCTTTGCTGATGAAGCTTGTATTCCAGTTCTGGAGCAGAATCTTGCAAAGATGCCGCATTTTACAAAAATGCTGGAAGATGGCATGACAGCTGAAGACATTGTACTTCGCTGCCTTGAGGGGCTTGAACCGAATCTCCTTGATGAAGCGGAAGTATCCTACCGATGTGACTGCAGTCGTGAGCGTACAACCAAAATCCTGCTGAGTATTGGTAAGGAAGAGCTTGAAAGACTTGCAGAGGAACAGGATGAAATAGAAGTATGCTGCCATTTCTGTGACAAGAAATACACATTTACCGCTGATGATATTCTGAAGGAGTTTGCCGAATAACCATCCCATAACATAGAAACGAAACTGATCCAGATATTTTTCATCTGTTCAAAAAGGCTGCGTAGGAATTCTACGCAGCCTTCATTTTTTATTAAAGAGTAACTTACAAATCTTCCTTTTCACCCTGTTTAATTTCAAAGAGCAGATTATACACTCCGTCCTGCGACAGCACGCCGCGTTTCAGTTCGGAGGGCAGCTCTCCCCGCTCGTCCGCCTCATAATCTGCAAGCCATTCACCCTTTTCATAGTATGACGTCAAATCCTTCAGCATGGACTGCAATGATGGATTGCTTGTAAACGATTCTGTACCGCTTGATACCGCATGACATAGCGTATCGAAATAATGCTCCATACGGCTGATCCGTTCTGTTCTCGTTTCGCCTTTGGACTTTCGTTTCTGTGGTTTCTGCACAGTCGCGGCAAAACTCATATCAATGAGCCATTTGATCGTTTCGTCCTCTGCGCTGCCATCAAGGGCAATCGAAATCCAGTTCAGCTTGTTCATATGATAAGCTGGAAAAAACCCCTTCTGTCCAAGCAACGAGCCTATGAGAAGCTGATCACATTTCACATTCATGATATCCATCATCATCTCACTGCTTAAACCAAGCTTATTACCTGCAATATGCATGATAATCGCAAACCATTTTCTATTTTCCCGATGACGGAATACCGCATGATCAGGTGAGGTCATCCAGGGATATTCTGGTAAAACACTGTATTTTTCCGCAATATAGCGTTCTGCTTCTGCTCTGTTCATAACTATGCCTTTCTTATTGAATCATACTCTGCTACCATCATAATTTCTCCTCATACATTGCAGCTGCCTGCTTTAGGGCATCCCTCAGACGATCACGCAGAGATGCTGGCTCCAGTACAACAGCATGATCACCGAACTGCACCGCCCACTTGAACATATCCTCTTCGTTGATCTTTACTGCGACAATCATATGCTCTTCAGTTACTTCCGAAAACTGCACATCCAAACCGAAATAGTCGATGATATCATTGATAATATATCGATCGGCGCGGAATTTTACAGGAATGCTTTTTCCGGCAAACATATAGATATGCTGCGCCATGTGGTCCGACAGACGCAATCTTTCCCTATCTCCCAATACCTTTTCAATGGGCTTTGCCGGCTCATCCAGAATGCGGATATCCGCAATTCTGTCCACACGGTAATTGGATAGATCATCGTATTTGTCGTAATTACAAATGAGGTAGTATCTGCCGTTTGCTGCAGCAAGCTGATAGGGTGTCACAACATATTCACGGATGCTACCATCCTCCCTTTTTCGGGGATGCAGCTGTTTGTCAACATCATAACTGCAGTAGTGAAATGCCACCTTTCGGCCATTGGTAATGGCTTCATCCAACAGATCAATAGTGTAGAACAGCTGTTTATTTTCAGGCTGCCGTTCCAGCATGGTACAGATATGCTTTACCTTCTCATGAAAATAGATGCTGGACAAGCCTTCCAGCTTCTTTACCAGATCCCGGCATTGGCTGTATGGGATATACCTTGATGACAAGAGACTATCTATCAGCAGACGAAGTTCACCGTCCTCAAATTCATGTTCCATGTACCAATCAGTATAAATGATCTCCTCCTCACCGTTCCTTCCGTTGCGGATGGATTCGCTGTAAGAAATCGGAAATCCAAAATCAATCAGGTTCATCAGATTGCGCTTGACCGCCTTCCGATCGACATTCATAGTGTATTCCCTGCGCAGCAGCTCCACAATTTCCTTCTGGGAAAGACGGTGGCTGGCATCCGTATATCGTCTCAGAATATCGAGGATATTGATGATCAACAGCTTTTTCGGTTGGAGCGTGTACATGATGGTTCCTCCTATTTTCTTCTCTTCTTCGCAATGGCAATCCAGGCTTTCCCTTCCCAATCCATCTGCCTATGATTCTTTTGACTGCGTATTGTCTTCTGATATTCCAGATAAGCATCAGGGTCGTTCATATTACTCCATGAATCAACCAGTTTTGGTAGGAGCAGATCTTCATCCTTCTTCGCAGCTTCAAGGATATAGCTATCGATCGGAACATGGAGCATTGATTTAAGATCATTGACCTTTTTTCCATAATCAGATGCCGGAAACAGTTCATGGAGAATACAC
>JAZQAA010000038.1:0-2035 GCA_045544975.1 Oscillospiraceae bacterium
CACAGCTTCCGGACGGCGGCTGCTATCACCAGTACCAGCCCCTGACCAAGAAGGGCAACGACGAAATCGGCGGCGACTTCTCCGATGATCCGCTGTGGATGATCCTCTCCGTTGCTGCTTACATCAAGGAAACAGGCGACTACGCTATCCTCGATGAGATGGTACCGTATGATAATGACGAATCCAAGGCACAGCCGATGATGCATCACCTCAAGCAGAGCTTCTACAGAGTATGCACAAATGTTGGCCCTCACGGACTGCCGCTGGCAATGCGTGCTGACTGGAACGACTGCATTAACCTCAGCTGCTGGTCTTATGAGCCGGGCGAGTCCTTCCAGACCTCCACTTCTCCGAAGTACGGCGAGGATAAGTACTCCAAGGTTGCTGAGTCCCTGATGGTAGCAGGTCTGTTTACATACGCAGGTCCGGCTTATGTTGAGCTTTGCAAGTACAAGGGCGATGCAGAGGGTGCAGCTGCTGCACAGGCTGAAATCGACAAGATGAAGGCAAACATCATGGAGCATGGCTTCGATGGTGACTGGTTCATCCGTGCATACGATGATCTGGGCAGAAAGATGGGCTCCAAGGAGTGCGAAGAGGGCAAGATCTTCATCGAACCGCAGGGCTTCATGGTAATGTCCGAGGTTGGTAAGGAAGTCGGCGCTGATATCAAGGCTCTCGACAGCATTGACAAGTACCTCAACACTGAGCACGGTCTGGTACTGAATAATCCGGCATTCACAAAGTACTATCCGGAATTCGGTGAGATTTCCACCTATCCGGGCGGCTACAAGGAGAATGCAGGTATCTTCTGCCACAACAATGCATGGATTATCTGCGCTGAGGCTTATGCCGGCAGAGGTGACAAGGCATTCGAATACTACAGCAAGATTGCTCCGGCTTACAGAGAAGAGAAGTACTCCGATCTGCACAGAACTGAGCCGTATGTATACGCACAGATGATCGCTGGTAAGGACGCTGGCCGCCATGGTGAGGCTAAGAACTCCTGGCTGACCGGTACTGCTGCATGGAACTTCGTAGCCGTTTCCCAGTACATCCTGGGTATCGCAGCTGACTGGAACGGTCTGAAGGTTGATCCTTCCATTCCTCACGAGTGGGATGGCTTCACTGCACAGAGAATCTTCCGCGGCGCAACCTACAACATCAAGGTTGAGAATCCGAACCATGTTTGCAAGGGTGTAGTTTCCATGACCGTTGACGGCGAGGCTGTTGAGGGTAATGTCATCCCTGCAAAGGACGGCGGCGTTCACGAGGTTGTTGTTGTTCTGGGCTAATCCGAATCTAATTGAATTACTTTTAAAAAAACCGCTTCCGGCTTTATTGCCGGAAGCGGTTTTCTATGTTGATTACGCCTTGCCGGGCAGCTCCGGGAATTCTGTGCTGATCCCCTTCTCCTTTGCATAGAGTGCAATGTCCGCACGGTCAGTTCCGTAAATGACCACATGATCGCTCTCCTCCGTCATCAGCTTGTCCGCCATCTTATAGCAGTCAGGACGGAAGCTTCTGGACGCATAGCGAATACTGTCCGCCTGCTCATGGATGGAAAAATACATTGCGCGCTCCGGATGCGACCAATGGGTGGTTTGCTCCTCGAATGGAACGATAATATGCAAGCCGATATCCCTCTCACTCTTGAGCTTGCAAATGATCCGTGCTGCAATCAGCGGAATACCTCGCTCACAATTGAGCAGGAATTGGGTATAGCCCTGCGCATACAATTCCTGAATTCTGACTGTCAGCATCTGCTGCAAAGCCGGAAGCTCCATACAGGATGTAAAACCATACTCTTCTGCAATTGTACAAATCATGTTCGTTTCCTCCACTTTTCTTATATTTTTTTCGCTGAATTCTGCTTCAGCAGCAAACAGGAAAAAACCCATTTTTCCTCAGGATTCCCCTTGTTTCCTTAAATATAGCACAGTATGGAGTGTTTGTCAATGGGCTTCGACACGCTTCGACAGATTTCGACAAAACTTCCTAAAACAAGACAAAAACCGACTCAGCCAAAGGGGGA
>JAZQAA010000039.1:0-7392 GCA_045544975.1 Oscillospiraceae bacterium
GGTAAATTTCTCAAAAAATAAAAAATGCCGGAACGGGTTATCGTTCCGGCTTTTTTGCTTCTAATAAGAATTTCTCAAGTTCCGCTGGATCGGACAAAATCCATTCCGCACCAGCAGCACGCAGGGCACCACAGTCACGGAATCCCCAGTCAACGAAAATGCCGTCAACACCAGCATTCCGCGCCGTCCGGACATCCACCTCGGAATCTCCAATATAAACTGCCTCCTCCGGACGCACAGAGAGCTTTCCGAGAAGCGCAAAAAGCGAGTCCGGTGCAGGCTTTCGGGGATAAGCAGCCTGCTCCCCCATCGTAAGGTCGAATAAATCCGGAAAATACTCGGCACAAAGCGTCTGCACGGCTGCATCCGCCTTATTGGACAGGATCGCTGTGCGCATTCCGGCTGCACGCAGATTCCGGAGCAGCTCCGGAACACCGGAATAAGGTGCAGTTTTCACATTGCAATGTGTTCCATAATACCGGAGCATCTCTTCAAAAACATGATCAATCTCCGGATCCTGCACGCCTTCCGGAAGCGAACGGCGCACGAGATTGCGGATACCATCGCCGACAAAGCACCGCACTTCCTCCTTCGTCCGTACAGGATAGCCGGACGCAGCAAGCACGGCATTCACGCTGTCCGCGAGGTCATCGAGCGTATTGAGCACAGTACCGTCCAGATCAAAGACGGCAAGCTTGTAGCATTTCTTCATTACAGCACCTTGGAAAGGAATTCCTGCAGGCGGGGATTCTGGGGATTCTGGAAGAATTCCTCAGGGGCATTCTCCTCCATGATTCTTCCCTCATCCATGAACATCACACGGGAAGCAACCTCACGGGCAAAGCCCATCTCATGCGTCACAACCACCATTGTCATGCCTTCCTCGGCAAGCTCACGCATCAGTTCCAGCACCTCACCGACCATTTCAGGGTCAAGTGCGGAAGTGGGTTCATCAAACAGAATCACATCCGGATTCATCGCAAGCGATCTTGCAATCGCAATACGCTGCTTCTGACCGCCGGAGAGCTGGTTCGGATACTGATTTGCCTTATCGGAGAGTCCTACCTTTTTGAGAAGTGCCGTCGCCTTCTCATCCGCTTCCTTCTGGTTCATGAGTCCGAGCTTCACGGGAGCCAAGGTGATATTCTTCTGAATTGTCAGATGCGGAAAGAGGTGGAAGTGCTGGAACACCATACCCATCTTTTCGCGCACGGCGTAAAGCTGCTTTTCAGAGATCTTCGTCAAGTCCTGTCCCTCAAAAAGAATACTGCCGGAGGTGGGCTTTTCCAGACGATTCAGGCAGCGCAGAAAGGTGCTCTTTCCGGAACCGGACGGCCCGATAATGACAACCTTCTCTCCCTTTTCGATGGTCGTGGTAATTCCCTTGAGGATATGCAGATCTCCAAAGGATTTTTCTAAATTCTTAACCTCGATCACTCTTTGCCAGCCTCCTTTCCAGCATTGCCACGAGCTTTGTGAGAATCATGACAATGACAAGATAGATGAGCGCCACTGCGATCAGCGGCATAAACGGTTCATATGTAATACTCTGGATGGTATCGCCGCCCTTGGTCAGATCCATCAGGGCAATATTGCCGGCAACGGAGGTTTCCTTCAGGAGGACGATGAATTCATTGGCAAGTGCCGGAAGGATATTCCGGAATGCCTGCGGAAGGATGATATAGATCATCGTCTTCGGATAGTTCATGCCAAGGCTTGCGCCGGCTTCAAACTGACCATTATCAATGGACATGATACCGGAGCGGACGATTTCCGCTACATAGGCTCCGGAATTCAGTCCGAATGCAACAACGGCAACAAAGACCTTCGAAATGTCCATTGATGCAAAAATAACGAAGTAAATGATCATCAGCTGTACCAGCACCGGCGTTCCGCGGATCACGGTGAGGTAGATCTTGGCAAGAGCATTGAGAATTTTCAGTTTCCCTGTCTTATCATGGGTTGCACGGACAATTGCCACAAGAAATCCCAGTACAAGACCAAGAATCAGGGCAAAGAAAGTTACCTGCAGCGTTACCCAGAGACCGTCCACAAGGTACATATAACGGTCATCCTTAACAAACGCCTGGTAGAACTTGTCCGCAAAGCTTTCAAAAAAGTTCACGCAGTTACTCCCTTCGATGCACAGAATTCCGGCGGAATGGAGCTTCCGCCGGAAATCGTGCTTATTTTATTCCTTAACGATGATCACCTGTGTGGAGGTAGCATAGCCCTGTGTGAAGGACACGCTCTCCAGACGATCCTCTGTTACAGTCATACCTGCAACGCCAACATCTGCCTTGCCGCTCTTTACAGAGGTGATAATGGAGTCAAAGTCGATATTTGTGATCTCCAGATTCATACCAAGAACATCACAGACAGCCCACATCATATCCACATCAATACCAACGATCTTGCCGTTTTCCATGCTCTCATAGGGCGGGAATTCTGCGTTGGTTGCCATCACAATGGTACCCTCACGGGTAATGCTCTCATCCGGCACATAGGACACATAGTCCGCTTCATCACCAATCCAGTGGGAAACGATCTCATCAAGCGTACCGTCCTCCTTAAGCTGGGTCAGTGCATCGTCAATCTTTGCGCCAAGCTCCTCATTTTCCTTGGCATAGGCAATTGCATATTCTTCCACAACAAAGGGATCATCCAGAATGGTCAGTCCCTCGTTCTTGGAAACAAACACATTGGCAGGTTCACTGTCGATGATGACCGCATCCACCTTGCCCTGGGTCAGTGCCATAACAGCATCAGCACCCTTGTTGTAGCCTTCTACCTCTGCACCCTCGATATCGCCTGCAAAAATGTAGCCGGTAGTTCCCATCTGGGTACCGATCTTCGCATTCACGAGATCATCTGCGCAGGTTACCTTCTTCTGTTCGCTTCCGCCGCAGCCAGTCATCGCAACAGCGAGCATCATAGCAGCAGCCATCATGGAAATTGTCTTTTTCATAGTTATGTATCCTTTCTTAAATCAGTTAAGCAGACCATTCTGCGCCTTGGCAGCGGTCAGTGTATTCTTCATCAGCATCGCAATGGTCATCGGACCTGCACCGCCGGGAACGGGGGTAATGAAAGAAGCCTTCGGCTCCACAGCCTCGAAATCCACATCGCCGCAGAGCTTGCCGTTTTCCAGACGATTGATGCCGACATCAATCACAACAGCACCTTCCTTCACCATATCCGCTGTCACGAAATTGGCTCTTCCGACTGCAGCTACGAGGATGTCCGCTTCCCTTGTTACGGAAGGAAGATCCTGTGTTCTGCTGTGGCAGATTGTCACGGTGCCGCTTCTGTGCAGAAGGAGCATTGCCATGGGCTTGCCGACAATGTTGCTTCTGCCGATCACAACGCACTTCTTGCCGCTGACTTCAATTCCGGTGGAATCAATCAGCTCCATGACGCCTGCCGGTGTGCAGGGCAGGAAGTTATAATCGCCGATCATAATATGTCCCACATTCTCCGGATGGAATGCGTCCACATCCTTCGCCGGAGAGATGGCGTTGATGATGGCATTGTCATCAATGTGCTTCGGAACGGGCAGCTGTACAAGAATGCCATTCACCTTCGGGTCATTGTTGAGGGTTTCCACCAGCTCCAGAAGTTCCTCCTGTGTGGTTTCCTCGGGGAGTGCATACTCAAAGGACTGGAAGCCAACGGTCTCACACGCCTTCTTCTTGTTGTTCACATAGACTCTGGATGCCGGATCATTGCCGACAATCACTACGGCAAGACCGGGCTGTACGCCGTGCTTTTCGATCAGCTCCGCTGTTTCCAGACGAACCTGCTCCTTTACCTGTGCAGAAATCTGCTTTCCATCAATCAACTGTGCCATCTGTTTCATCCTCCTGATTATTGTCTGTGTCCTGTTCGGATGCGGGTTCTTCATCCGGAATGATCTTTTCTGCCTGCTCCTCGCTGTCCGCCTTGGCATCTTCCTTGGCAGCGCGCTTCTTTTCGCGTTCCTCACGCTGTTTGCGTTTCTTCTCGGCATATTCCTCTGCACGCGCATCCGCCTCTGCAAGCAGCGCCTTAGATTCCTTGGTATTGCAGTAGAGCACATAATCCACGCCCATACGCTTGACCATGGAACCGAAAATAATAAGCATCAGGATTGCAGCAATCACACAGACTGCAGCAAGCATCTGAGAAACACGCAGGCTTCCCATCATCAGACTGTCGGTACGCAGGCCTTCGATGACGAAACGGCCAAGTCCGTACCAGCCGATGTACATCAGGAATACCTGACCATCAAATTTACGCCACTTTCTCAGCGTCAGGAGAAGCAGAGCAAAGCCCAGCAGACACCAGACGGATTCATAGAGAAAGCAGGGGTGCACGGGGTATTCTAGGCTCAATGTGGGATCTCCCACGGAAGTGTAATTCTGATAGATCCAGTACTGGATCTTACCGCCGGTCATACCGAAAACACTGTCGGTATTGTAGCCGAAGGCTTCCTGATTGGTAAAATTACCCCAGCGGCCGATGCCCTGTCCAAGCAGGAAACATACGCCGACAAGGTCGAGCATCGGGAGAAGGCTGACTTTTCGCAGCTTGCAGACGACGGCGCCCACAAGAATGGCGCCGATCAGTCCGCCGTAGATGGCGAGTCCGCCGTTTCGGGTATTCAGGATTTCCTTCCAGTTACCAGCATACTGCTCCCAGTTGAAAATCACATAATACATTCTTGCACCGACAAGACCGCCGATGATGCCGCCGATGACGCCGTCAATGGCTCTGTCGGGGTCAATGCCGACTCTGCGCATATGGGAAAAGCCAACAATCATTGCCAGCAGCAGACCGAAGGTAATGATCAGTCCGTACCACTGCACTTCAACCCCGAAAATTGTGAAGGCTGTGGAATCAATGGTCACATCAATTCCGAGATGCGGAAATACAATTCTGTCGTATTCCAGATTGGCATAGCCAAGTTCCTGTACTGTCTGCATATTAATCCTCCTGTCAATTCCGGATCACGGACAGTGTCACATTTGCCGTGTCGATTTCTTCGGCAAGGAACTGCACCGCATCCTCATAGGTGATTTGCGAGAGCATCTGAATACTCTGGAAGGGCTGCAGTCCAGCCATAAAGGAGTTAAGCATTCTCGTTGCATTCGATTCCACATTGTTGCAGGAACGGATCATGGAGCCGTACTGCGTCTTTCGGATCAGCTCAAAGGTTTCACGGTCAAAGCCGTTCTTCTTTGCATCCTCGATCACTTCTATAATTCTGTCACGCACTGCCTCCGGATCACGGGACTCACCGCCGCAGATCAATGCAAAATAGCCATCGCCGCTGAAGGGGGAATCGAGTCCGAACTCGGAGTTGAGCAGTCCCTCTTCCATCATCTGCTGATAGAACGGTGAGGTATTTCCAAGCAAGGAAAGCATGGTCATGTGCGCTGTCAGCTCTGCACGCAGCAGATCCTCACCCTGACGGGGTCTGAGCTTGAAGCCAAGATTGAACAGCGGTGCACCAACCGGGAGCGCCTGCTCCACAAAATTCGTGACAACCTCATAGGGTTCATCGGGGAACACCTGCTGTAGTCCCCTGTCCTCGCAGGGCTTAAGAAGCTTGTCACACAGCTCCAGAACCTCCTCTGCTTTCACATTACCGGCAACAGAGAGCACCATATTGTGCAGATTGTAGAAGGTGTGATAGCAGCGGTAAAGCAGCTCTGCGTCAATTTCTGCAATGCTTTCCACCGTTCCGGCGATATCAATCTTTACCGGATGATTGTGGTACATTGAACGCAGCATATTGAAGAATACACGCCAGGAGGGTTCGTCATCATACATCCGGATCTCCTGCCCGATAATGCCCTGTTCCTTTGCAACGCTTTCCTCTGTAAAATAAGGTGCCTGCACGAAACTCAGAAGAATCTCCAGGGATTCCTTGAAATTCTCCGAACAGCTGAACAGGTAGCAGGTTCTGTCGAAGGAGGTGTAGGCATTCGCGCTTGCGCCGGTTTTGGCATACTGTGCAAAAGCGTCACAGTCCTCATTTTCGAAGAGCTTATGCTCAAGGAAGTGCGCGATACCGTTGGGCACCTGTGCGTAATCCTCCTCGCCCTGCAGGCGGAACTGGGTATTGATGGAACCGTACTTCGTGCCGAACAGCGCATGGGCTGTGTGGAAGCCGGGCATTTCCATGATATAAATCTCCAGTCCGCTCGGATGCTTGATATGCAGGCAGCTCTCATCTGCCTGTTCGCAGCGGATTTCATTCATTTCTCTGTTCATTCCTGCACCTCCTGCTGCATCAGATAGACCGTATCAAGCCTGAGCGCATTCGCAGCCTGGATGATATCCTCCCTTGTCAGCGCCTCATAGCGGGCAACTGCCTCCTCGGTGGTTTCCTCATCCCCATCAAAGAACTGGGAATGACACCAGGAAATGCAGGATGAAGGCGTATCCCCGACACCGCGAAGCTGATTAATCATACTGTGCTTGGCGTCAGCAAGCATCTCGTCGGTGAATTCACCGCGGCGCACCATATCAAGCTGTTCAAGGATGGCTGTCTTTGCCTTTTCCGCATTGGCAAGCTCCACGCCGCTGTCCACGAGCAATGCACCCTTTCCGGCAATGTAACGGCTTGCGCAGTAATAGCAAAGGCTCATCTTCTCACGCACATTCATAAACAGCATGGAACAGGGCGATGCACCATAGAGCGCGCTGAGCAGCTTCACAGCGCCGCGCTTCGGCGATTTGCCCTTGAATACCAGCACCAGCTTCGACTGGCTGACGCTCATGGGATCCACGATCTCCGCAGGCGTATCCTTACAAATGCTGTAAGCGCGCAGCGGAATCTCCTTCGGCGCACGAGCAACTGCTGCAAATGCCTCCTGCATCCTGTCGGGCATGGCGGGTGCTGCCACAGGACCCACATGATAAATGCGGATCACCGATTCACGCAGGAGCTGTTCATAGGCTGCATATACCTGCTGTGCGGTCAGCTTTTCCACATCCTCACGGCGGCCATAAATATGCTCTGCGTGGGGTTCGCCGGCAAAGGCGGTCTCACTTGCACGGGTCACAGCATAGCCGCGCTTATTATTGATCTCTGCATCAATCGCATCGAGAAGGTCCTGCTTCTGAATGCGGAATTCACTCTCGTCAAATGCACCGTCCTGCGCATTGGGGCGGAAGAGACATTCGAGCAGCAGACTTGTCAGCTCCTCAAGAAGCGGTTCCTGCCCGAGTGCGAAGCGATCAGCAATGGCTGTTGCAATCAGAGCAACCTGCATCACATCACCGCGCTTGCCCACACTGGCAGAAATCGTTGCGCCATAGAGGGCATCGGTTTTCTTTGTCAGTGCTGCAATGGTCGGGTATGCCTTACAGGAATTGGTCAGAAGGGATGCAGCAAGGGAGTAG
>JAZQAA010000040.1:0-1752 GCA_045544975.1 Oscillospiraceae bacterium
CTTTTGCAAGCCTTGACACCATCCCCCGAAATATGCTATAATTTGAGTATGCAAAATCCCAGATCCCCGTGAGAGGAAGCGTTGATATGAGCACAAAAGAAAATATGTCCGGCGGTATGGACTCCGGCATGCATGCCGGAATGAATACCGCACAGGTACTCAATGATCCCTATGCCGAGCGTACAGAAAAGGGCGTTCATCAGTTCATCTGCCCGAACTGTGCTGCCGGACTTCAGTTTGATCCCAAAAAACAGGGCTTTACCTGTGAATACTGCATGAGCTTCTTTACCCCCGATGAATGCAGGGCAGCCAATGACAGAATCAAGAGCGATGCCGAGGAAGAAGCCCCGAAACGGACTGAATTCGAGGAAAATGCACAGCTTTACAGCTGCCCCTCCTGCGGTGCCGAGCTTGTGACCGACCAGAATACCTCTGCTACTGAATGCTACTACTGCCATAATCCCGTAGTGCTGCAGGGCAGACTTTCCGGCAATTTCCGCCCCTCCAAGGTCATTCCGTTCAAGATCGACCGTGCAGGTGCACACAATATCTTCAAAACATGGTGCAAACGCCGCTGGTTCCTGCCCAAGGAATTCACCTCCGAAAGCCAGCTGCTGCATATGCAGGGCGTATATGTGCCGTTCTGGGTCGCAGACTGCGACATCCACGGACAGATGCATGCCGCCTGCAAGAAGATACGCCGCTGGACCTCCGGCAGCTATGCCTATACCGAAACCAAGGAGTACGATGTGTTCCGTGATGCATCCATCCAGTTCATCGGCATTCCTGCCGATGGTGCAAGCAAGATCGAGGATGAGCTGATGGAGGCGATCGAACCGTTCAATTATGATGATGCCGTGGATTTTGAAATGACCTATCTCAGCGGTTTTCTCTCCGATAAGTACGATGTGAACAAACAGCAGGTGTTCCCCCGTGTCCGCAACCGTGCAGTCAACGGCAGCGACCAGCTCCTGCGATCCTCCATGACCGGCTATAATTCCATCCGTGTCACACGCTCGGATATGCATATTCTCGGTACAAAATGGCAGTACATGCTCCTGCCCGTCTGGTTCATGACCTACCAGTACAAGGGCAAGCAATATGCCTTCGCCATCAACGGACAGACTGGCAAGCAGGCAGGCACTCCGCCGCTCTGCAAGGGCAAGCTCATGGCAGTCAGTGCTGCTGTCGCTGTGCTGTGTACCGTACTCGGCGTGTTAGGAGGGCTGTTCCTATGAGAAAATGGTGGATCGCACTCCTGACAGGCATGGTCATGCTATTTGGCTGTGCACTCTCCGCATCCGCGGCAGAGGCGGTGCTCTGGGAGGAACGGAAATTCCTCACGGAGGAAGAATACAGCGAATGCCTCTCCCGTCTTGAAGCAGCATCGGAAGAAACCGGCATGAACATCGCCGTCATTCTCGGCAGCAAGCATCGCTCCGACAGCGCGACAGAATCGACGGCAAAGAACACTTACCTTGAGCTGTTCGGCGAGGACTCGCATGGACTGATTTACTATCTGGATCTTGACGGCGTGGAGCCGTACGATTACATCGCAACGCGCGGTATGGCGCAGTTCTACTACACCAACAGCAATGACTACAACCGCATCGACGCCATGTTCGATGAGCTGAAAAGCTACCTCTACCCGATCGGGGATGAGGATGTACACGGCGCAGTCATGCAATTTGCAGAGCTTGTTGAGTATTATTATGAAGCCGGCGTTCCGGATCCGGAATACTATGTCTACGT
>JAZQAA010000041.1:0-2362 GCA_045544975.1 Oscillospiraceae bacterium
GTCCTATGGCGTGCAGGATCCGACTGTGAAAACACAGTCCCTGCTCTCACCGAGCACCTTCCTTGAGGTTTACGGTGATCTTGCGAGCAACTACAGCAAGAAGGGTCTGACAGGCGTATCCCTCGGTCAGATGACCTCCACACTGTACGGTGACTACGGCAAGGCAGATATGTCCAGAGGCGATACCATGGCAGCACTTCAGGAGTCCTACCAGACCATGAATGATGCGGGTCTGTCCATCCTGGCAGATACCTGCGCAGCCTATGCACTACCCTATGTGGATCGTATCTCCGATATGCCCCTGCAGTCGAGCGGCTTTGATCTGTTTGATCAGGACATTCCGTTCTACCAGATTGTTGTGCATGGCATCATCCCGTATTCCGGAACAGCGATCAACGCAAGTGCGGACAGCATGAATGCGTACCTGACATCCATTGCTACCGGTGCAAATCCTGCCTATGATATGATCTATGCGGATGCAAGTGACCTGAAGGATACGGATCTTGATTCCTACTTCTATTCTCACTACGCATACTGGATCAACGATGCAGCAGAGGAATACAAGCTGGCATCCGAGATTCTCTCCGGCGTCAGTGATCAGACAATTACAGAATATACCCGTGAAGAGAATCTCTCTACGACAGTATATTCTGACGGCACAGAAATCGTCGTTGACTATGATGCAGAAACCATCACTGTCAACGGCACAGAATACCAGGTATCCGATGATACCGCAGCGGAAGGAGCGTGAGCAGCCGATGAAATTACCATATGAAAAACGAAAGTCCCTGTATGGCTATGCCTTCATTTCTGTATGGATGGTCGGCACCCTGCTCTTCTTCATCTATCCGCTGATTGAATCCCTCAGATTTTCCTTCATGGATGTCCGCCCTGAAAAGGGCGGAATGCAGGGTACATGGGTTGGTCTTGACAATTACATCTATGTATTTACCGGAGATCAGCATTATGCCAAGTACCTGACCAGTGTCCTGGTTGAAACTCTTTGGAAAACTCCGCTCATTCTTGTGTTCTCCCTGTTCATCGCAGTAATCCTGAACCAGAAGTTCAAGGGCAGAACCTTTGCAAGAGCCGTGTTCTTCCTGCCCGTTATCATTGCAACAGGTCCCGTTTACAATATCATCAATGGTGATATTTCCAAGAGCGGTGCCAGCAGTGCAGGACAGTTCTCCACCATGTTCTCGACCGACCTCATGGGCGAGCTGTTCCAGTTCATCGGCATTTACGGACTTAGCGACAATATGCAGACCATGGTCGAAACCGTATCCAACAATATCTTCACGATCGTGTGGAATACCGGTATCCAGATTTTGATTTTCCTTGCAGCCCTGCAGAACATTCCGGTTTCCGCAAAGGAAGCTGCACAGATGGAGGGTGCAACGGCATGGGAATACTTCTGGAAGATCACACTTCCGTATGTCAGCCCCATGATTCTCGCTTGCCTGATCTTCACTGTTATCGACTCCTTCACATCCCCTGACAACCAGGTAATGGGAAGAGTACTGGATATGCAGAGCGACTGGGCATATGGCTATGCAGCTGCAATGGCATGGATTTACTTCATCATCGTTCTTGCAGCAGTAGGACTTATCACATTGATACTCAACCGCTTCATTTACTATGAAGTAGACTAAGGAAGGAGGGAACACTGTTATGGCAAAAAAAGCAACTGAGCCTGCACAGGCAGAGGAAAAGGTCATCGGCAATGGTCTCTCCAAGAAGCAGATCCGCCAGATTCATATGCAGAATATGAATAAGGAGGAAATCGCTTATCTGCGCCGTAAGGAAGCACTCGAAATGGTGTGGCCGATTGTGCGCTTCTTCATCCTGTTCGGTCTTTGCTTTATTATTCTCTATCCGCTGATCTACATGGTCAGCTGCGCATTCCGTGCACAGGAGGATATGAGCGATCCGACAGTTATGTGGATTCCGCGAAATTTCACACTCAAGATCATTCAGCAGACAGCCAATGCGATGCAGTTCGGCACAACGCTGCGCAACACGCTGTTTATGAATATCGGCTGCTCTCTGGTACAGGTTGTGACCTGCGCAATTACAGGCTACGGTTTTGCAAGATTCCGCTTCAAGGGCAAGAACTTCCTGTTCGGCATCGTTATTATGATGATTCTGTACCGCCGCAGATCATTGCAATTCCGCAGTTTATGGAATTCCGTTATTTCTTCGGACTCCAGCCGATCATTGAGAATCTGTTCGGCTCCGCAGCCGGCAGCAAATTCAATCTGATCGACACACCTTTTACGATGTATCTCACTGCGCTGACCGCCAATAAGTCGGAGGCCAAGCGGGCTTAGGAAGACAACAATGGGCACCAACTCCTTGGCTC
>JAZQAA010000042.1:0-1656 GCA_045544975.1 Oscillospiraceae bacterium
GTGCAGAGGGGAAAACAGAGGGGCAGGGGAAATGCCCGATTTTGCTAAGTAGGCGAATCGTTATCCCTGCGCTCACAGTGGCTTTGTTCTGTTCCCCTGCCCCTATGGTGTCCCCTTTGCATCAGGGGAGGGGAAAGGTAACAATTAAAATAAAGTGTGCAAGAGAAAACAAACAATCCCAAATCAATTATATTCCTAAGGAGGAAAAAACCATGATTCAGCTGTTTAATACCATGACAAACAAGAAAGAAGAATTCAAGCCCCTTGAAGAAGGTAAGGTTAGAATGTATGTATGCGGTCCGACTGTGTATAATTTCATCCATATCGGTAATTCCCGTCCGATTTGTGTATTCGATGTGTTCCGCAGATTCCTGCAGTACCGCGGATTCGATGTGACCTTTGTGCAGAATTACACGGATGTCAATGACAAAATCATCCGTCAGGGCGAAAAGGAAGGCATTTCCCCCGAAGCCTGTGCGGAGAAGTACATTGCAGAATACGAAAAGGACGCAAAGGGTCTGAATGTTCTGCCGGCAAGCATTCATCCGAAGGTGTCGGTGTATATGGATAAGATTATCCACTTCATTGAAAAGCTTGTGGAAAACGGCTATGCGTACGAAGCAAACGGCGATGTGTACTACAGAACCAGAAAGTTTGACGGCTATGGCAAGCTTTCCGGTCAGTCCATTGATGATCTGAATGCCGGTGCGCGTGTTGAGATCAACGATATCAAGGAAGATCCGCTGGATTTTGCACTCTGGAAGGGATGCGGTACTGACGAGCAGCACTGGGATTCTCCCTGGGGACCGGGCAGACCGGGCTGGCATATTGAATGCTCTGCGATGGCGAAGGATACCCTTGGTGACACAATTGACCTGCATTGCGGCGGTCATGATCTGATTTTCCCGCATCATGAGAATGAAATTGCCCAGTCCGAGGCAGCGAACGGTGTACCGTTCTCCAATTACTGGATGCACAATGGTCATATTAATGTGGACAACAAGAAGATGTCCAAGTCCGCAGGTAACTTCTTCCTGACGAGGGATATTGCAGAAAAGTACGGCTATGAGGTGATTCGTTATCTGATGATTCAGGCGCAGTACCGTGCGCCGATGAATTACAGTGTGGAGCTGCTGGACGCTTGCAAGGCATCTCTGGATCGTCTGTATGAGTGCCGTGATACACTTGCCCGTGCGATGAAGGCAGCGCCTTCCGGTAATGCGGATCCTGCGGTGTTTGAGAAGTACCGCACACAGTTCATTGATGCGCTGGAGGATGATCTGAACACAGCGGACGCACTGACAGCGGTATTTGAGCTGGTACGAGAGCTGAATATTCTGGCAAGCGATGCTGCGACAGCAAAGGAGCAGCTTGCAGAGGGCAGCAAGGTCTTTGAGGAGCTTTGCGGTGTACTGGGTCTTTTGTACGAGAGACAGGAGGATGCGATTCCGCAGGAGGTTCTGGATCTCGTTGAAAAGCGCGCAGAAGCACGCAAGGCAAAGGATTTTGCCGCAGCCGACGCCATCCGCGATGAGATCGCAGCTCTCGGCTACAGCGTAAGAGAAACCAGACAGGGTGTGGAGATTAAGAAGGTGTAAGTGCTTTGCAAAACTGCCCCCACAGCTAACGCACGCCCTTCGGGTGCCTAACCCCTCC
>JAZQAA010000043.1:0-2094 GCA_045544975.1 Oscillospiraceae bacterium
CACCGCTGCAATAGGACGAAATCTTAAATGAAGGGAGTTGGAAAAATGCAGAATGAAACCAAAGCTTCGGTCAAGGACAGAAAGTCCATGAAAACGAAGGCTTTGCTTCTGGCAGGGGTAATTGCACTCGGAGCAAACGCAGCAGTCGGCGGAACACTCGCATGGCTGATCAGTAAAACTGATCCCGCAGTGAATACCTTCACCTATGGGGATATCAACATTGACCTGGATGAATCGGATTCCGGCGACAATGACGGCGATCCGAATACCAACACCTATGATATGGTGCCCGGTAATTCGATCACAAAGGATCCTCTGATCACTGTCGAAGCAGACAGCGAGGACTGCTGGCTCTTTGTCAAGCTTGACAAGTCCGAGAACTTTGATGACTTTATGGAATACGCGATTGCGGAAGGCTGGACTGAGCTCACCGGCAATGAAGGCGTATACTACCGTGAGGTAACAAAGTCCGATGAAGAACTGCAGTTCTATGTTCTCGAGGGCAATCAGGTAACTGTCAGCCCCGATGTAACAAAGGAAATGCTCAATGCTCTGGATGCAGTGGAAGGCGAAGAAACTTACCCGACACTGACTGTCAGCGCATATGCAGTACAGCGCGATGCAGCGATTGAAGCCATCGACACTGTAGAAGAAGCCTGGGCACTTGCACAGGAATAACACAAGTTCCATACGGAGCAATCCGTAATATATCGTTAATTTTTAATTTGAAAGGAAGAATTTATTATGAAAAACTTTAAGAAGACAGCCATTATGATTGGTAGTTATGCGTTGGTAGCTGCTCTGGCAGTTGGTGGTACACTGGCATTTATGACTGATACCGAAAAGAAAACAAATGTAATGCCGCTTGGTGAGGGTGTTGATATTGCCCTTATTGAGCAGCAGAGAAACGACGATGGAACAGCATTGGAAGACTTCGAGGATGGAAAACAGCTGCTTCCGATTATTGGTTCTGCACAGGGTAATAATGATGAATTTGGTTTAGCGCAGGCAGAGAACTATGTTGATAAGATTGTTCGTGTTGAGAACATCGGTACTACTAATGCTTATGTACGCGTGTTGGCTGCATTTCCGGCGGCATGGGACGCTGACAAAGCTTCTGATATGCCGATTCATTGGAATCACTCTGATTCCTTTGATCCCGATGGTGCAGGTGAATTAGCGCCGATGAAATACAATTGGACTGCTGATTTTGAAGAGACTGCAACTATTGATGGTGTTGAGTATAATATTTATTCCTATACATATAAAGAAGCTATCGCTCCTGGTTATATCACAGAAGCTGCGATCACAGGCTTTTATATGGATTCCAGAGTTGACTTTGATGATGAGACTGGTAAGTATACAATGAATGGCGAAGTTATTGATTGGGATCTTGATAACTTCATTGTTCCTGTTTATGCACAGGCTATCCAAGTTGATGGTTTTGAAGATGCGGAGGCTGCATTTGAAAATATGGTAACCAATCCTTGGGAGGACGGTGTTGATGATACAAGCGGAGTTGAGTACTCTGAAGGTACAAACTATGTAAACAAGAATATAGTTGTTACCAATGGAACAGATGCTGTTACTGCTTCTGGTGAAGCAGTAGTTTACATTCAGGGTGGTTACTATGATGCAGGTATAGGCGATCAGCATACTGCTGTTTGGGCATATGACAATGCAACCGTTTACATTGAGGATGGTTACTTCTATGCAAGCGGTGAAAATGCTGAAGGCGGATATAATGATGTAATCTACGCCAAGGATAATGCTAAGATCTATATCTCCGGCGGTTTCTTTGAGGGCGATGCAAGAGAATCTGATGGTCAGTATTTCCTGCTCAATCTGAAGGATAATAGCAATGCAGTTATCGAAGTTACTGGTGGTACATTTGTAAACTTCAATCCTGCTGATACAGGTACAGAACCTGCAGGGGTTAATGATAATTTCGTAGCTGACGGATACAAGGTAGTAGCAGAAACACAGGCTAACGGCGATGTTTGGTACACCGTAGTTGCTGAATAAAAGAATTTTCCAAAAAATCGACCCTTTACATGCTGCCCGTCCTCTTGACGGGCGGCAATCAAAGGGCAT
>JAZQAA010000044.1:0-1552 GCA_045544975.1 Oscillospiraceae bacterium
TCATTCTTGCCCTCTGCATCGCTGAAGTACTTACCGCATACAGAGCAGCTGTAGTATACACTATTACCAGTTTCCGTACAGCTTGCAGCCGCTTCATCGATCTTAGACAACTTATGATCATTCGTTTTTTCAGTGATCCAGGAGTCCTTAGCGATCTTGTTCATGCAAGCTGCATCGGAGAAGTAGCTGTCACACTCGGGGCAGTAATAGTACTCGGTATTACCGCCATTCAGGCAGTCAGCAGCTTTTTCAGGATAGTGCTTCAGACCATTGTTTACACAGTCGCAGGTCCAACCAATCATGATGGGAGACAGACCGGTAACGAAGAAGCTGATCTTATTGCGATCCACATGCTTCGTCACCACAGGCATCTCGATGTCGCCAGCCTTGGTTTCTCTGCCGGTTTCCTCGTTCTTCATGTCCTCAGAGAACATATGAACCACAACGAACTTATCCTTTGTGATGTCTGCGCCGACAGGAACATCCATTTCCACATACAGGCAGTACTCGCCATCCTTATCAACGGGGAAGTGATCCTTGGTAGCAGCAACCCAATCACCAATGGTTGCATCGTAGTACTCCAGCTGTACCTCGTACCACACACTCTGTGCATGGCTGCCCATCATCTGGGCTACAATACGCTGCAGTTCCGCATGGATCGCATCCACAGTATTGAAGGATGTATTCTTCAATGCAGCGGTAATGTGCTCGTCGGTAAACTCATAATTCTCAACACGCAGATCGCTGGGGAACAAGTACAGGCGGGCATAGTCAGCAGTTACGGTGACATCGTAGTCAAGTGCATAGCCGGCAACCACACCGCGGTTACCATCTCTATGGACCGACTTTGCAGCCTGAAGGCCGTAGTAGTGATTCTTGTCAGTATCAGTCTTCTTCAGGCCACCCAGAGTGCCCTTGATGCTGGGGCTGTATCTGCGGAGCAGAACACCCAGCAGATCAATTGCCAGATCATAACCCAGTGCGGTATCATCGAAGCAGGAGTCGTTGGCAATATCAGACAGGCCCAGTGCCTTGATCATACCCAAGAAGGAATCATTCCGTCCGGTATTTGCCAGAGCAGTGGTAATGTCATCCACAGTCAGTGCATCAAATGCTTCTTCCAGTGCCGCCATAGTCATTCTGTTGGAGGCATAGTAGGCCTTGATGCCATTTACCATATCATCCTTAATGTCTTCATTGCCGTTAGCCAGAATGACCGCCATCATGATTACATATTCAGGATGCATGCGGAAGTCGATTTCAATGCCACCATTATAGGTACCCTCGACCACAATGTTGTTGCCGCTACGGACAATGTCCTTAACATTGAAGTCGGATTCGATGACCGTAACAGTGTCTGCCAGCGCACCGGCCAGATTAGCCAGTTCATCAACCTGAGAGCCGATAACTTCGATGCTCAGAGAACCGGTCTTCTTCTGCTCGGCAGCACCAACATTAACAGTCAGGTAATCTCCCTTGGCGATATGCTCAAATGCCAGATTCCAGGGAGCGGTTTCAGTCGTGAACCGCATGATTTCAGTGGTATTGTTCA
>JAZQAA010000045.1:0-2100 GCA_045544975.1 Oscillospiraceae bacterium
GAATACGCCGATGGCATTACGATCCATATGACGCCCCCGATTACAAATAGGTTCGATCAGCGTTATCAAGCGCCTGTTCAATAAGCTTATCCACGAGGTAGGACGGTGTCATGCCGAGATCCTCCATCAGCTTCGGATACATACTGATATGGGTGAATCCAGGCATGGTGTTGATTTCATTGAGGATGACCTCGCCTTCCTCAGTGAGGAAGAAGTCCACACGGGACAAGCCCTTGCAGCCCATTGCCTGATAAGCTCTCACAGCTGTCTCCTGAATCTCTCTTCCCTTTTCATCGGGAAGCTTTGCCGGAATGATCAGGTTGGAACCGCTGAGAATATATTTTGCATCATAATCATAGAAGGTCTTGCAGGATTCAATCTCTCCGACAAAGGATGCAAACGGTGTATCATAGCCGAATACAGCAACCTCAAGCTCTCTGCCGAAGATGCACTCCTCAATAATGACCTTGTTATCATGAGAGAAGGCAATTTTCACTGCATCCAGAAGCTCATCCGCATTATTGGCGCGATTCACACCGATGGATGAACCGGCATTGGCAGGTTTTACAAACAACGGGAAGCCCAATTCTTCTGCGATTTTTGCACAGCGTTCTTCCAGGTGATTGATCTCACGCTGGAGCACCATACGCCATTTGGCTGTACGGATTCCATTATAATCCAGCATTGTGTGGGTTGCCGCCTTATCCATGCAGGCAGCCGATGCCAGCAGTCCGCAGCCGACATAGGGAATTCTCGCCAGATCCAGAAGGCCCTGAATTGTGCCGTCCTCACCGTTCTTACCATGAAGCACAGGGAATACCACATCAATTTTCTTAAAGGATGCCTCACCATTTTCGATCGTAATCAGTCCCTTATGGATGGGATCGGGAGAAAGGATGGCAGAGGTACAGTCGGGATCGCGCTCCCACTTTCCGGAAGCAATATTACTGATATCACCGGGATAGTACAGCCATCTGCCCTTCTTGGTAATACCGACGCATACCACCTCGTACTTATCAGACGGAATGCAATTAATAATGTGTGTTGCCGATTTCAGTGAAATATCATGTTCACTGGATGCGCCGCCAAACAATACTGCTACTCTGATTTTTGACATAACTTACTATACTCCTTTTTGCCTGATTTCCGATCTGCTGCTGCAAACCGCCGCAAAGCCCAAGGCTCCGCAGGACACTTATATTATATTGTAGCACATTTTTCATGAAACTGCAAGCTTTTTTTGAAAAAACTGCCCTTTTCATATGATTTTGTCAGATTTTTGTAACCTTCCTGCCGAACATCTCTTCTTAGAAGGAGTGTATGCCGTCATTTTCCCGGCTATTCCTTCAAAGAAAAAGAAAAGTGCCGGATACCAGTATCCGGCACTTGCTTTTATTCTGCTGCAGAATCTTCCATCAGAATTTCTGCTTCAACATGAGGAACCTCCGTCTCAGAAGAGGGGGCTTCCTGCTCCATGATATCCTTACCCAGAAGCTCCGGCAGTTCCATGCCTGCCTGTTTGAACAGCTCATTCAGCGGAGGCACAGCCTTCATCATGCCGGAAATAAAGCCGGCTGTGGAATTCTGACCGTCTGCATTCTGACCGCTGTCCCAGACAGTAACCTTGTCGATCTTGATGTTCTTGATCGCCTCGACCTGAATTGCAACCAGATCTTCGAGCTTCTCTGCAATGAGGAGCTTGACTGCGGCATCTGCATTGCCGCCGGCAGCGTCCACGATCTGACGCATACCCTCTGCCTGACGAACCAGCAATTCCTGCTGACCTTTCGCTTCTGCTTCCATCTTCGCAAAGATCGCATCAGCCTCGCCTCGTGCCTTGCGGCGGATGACCTCAGCCTCAGCCTCAGCGTCAATCTCAGCCTGTTCCTTGGCGATCTCAGCCTTTACGATGATGTCCGCATGCTGGGTAGCCTTTTCGAGCTGTGCTCTCTGCTGTTCAGCTTCCTGCTGTGCAGCATAGGCTTCCTGCTTTGCCTTTGCAGCCTGTACTGCCTCGGCTGCGGTAGCCTGACGGAGGGACTCAGCCTCACGCTCACGGCGTACTGCCTCGGACTGTGCAACGGCTACTCTTGCGGTGTT
>JAZQAA010000046.1:0-4550 GCA_045544975.1 Oscillospiraceae bacterium
CACTCCTTCGAACGAGAGAAATATCTGAGGGGCGGAAATCCGCCCCATTCAGATACAATTATTGATATGCAGCCATGGAGGCGAGGATTTTATCCATCTTCTCCTGCGCCTTTGCAAGCTTTGCCTTTTCGGCTTCAATGAGCTTCTCCGGTGCCTTGGCAACAAAGCCGGGATTACCCAGCTTTCCGCTGAGGAAGTCAATATCCTTCTGCACCTTTGCCTTCTCCTTCTCCAGTCGTGCAAGCTCCTTTTCCTTATCCACAAGCTGATCCATGGGGATGAAAATTCTTGCCGTATCCGTTACTGCGCCTGCGCAGTTCTGCATTTCAAACTTTTCTCCGGTCTCCACTTCGGATGCGGACGCAAGCTTTTCAAAGAAGATCGCAGCATTCGTGAAAAGCTGCTGCTCAGCTGTTTCAATGTACAGCTTCGCCTTGACGGACGGCGGTACATTCAGTTCTGTTCTGGTATTACGGACTGCCTTGATTGCAGAGATGATCTTCTCAAAATCCGCTTCCTCCGCAGCAAAATCAGTGCTCTCATCGAATACAGGATAGCTTTCCAGCATGATCATGCTGTCATTGCCAACAAGTACCTGCCAGATTTCTTCGGTGATAAAGGGCATGAACGGATGGAGGAGCTTGAGCATTCCCTGCATTGCCCATACGAGCACTGCCTGTGCGGATGCCATTGCCTCGCCGCCGCTCTGGATTCTCGGCTTGGTCAGCTCAATATACCAGTCACAGAATACATCCCAGATAAAGTCATAGATCTTGGAGCACGCAACGCCAAGCTCAAACTTATCAAGATTATCATTGACTTCCTTCGCAAGGCGGTTGAACTTATTCACAAGCCACTTGTCTTCGAGAGTAAGATTCTCAGGAAGTCCCTTGAACTCGAAGTCCTCGGGCAGGTTCATCATAATGAATCTGGAAGCATTCCAGAGCTTGTTTGCAAAGTTTCTTGCAGCCTTCACCTTATCGTCAATATAACGCATATCGTTTCCGGGGGAATTGCCGGTTGCCAGCATGAAGCGGAGAGCATCCGCGCCATACTGAGAGATCACCTCAAGCGGATCAATACCGTTACCGAGGGACTTGGACATCTTTCTGCCCTGTGCATCCCTTACAAGTCCATGGATGAGAACAGTATCAAACGGTACCTGTCCCATATTCTCAAGACCGGAGAACATCATTCTGACTACCCAGAAGAAGATGATATCATAGCCTGTAACGAGGGTGTTGGTCGGATAGAAGTACTTCAGATCTGCTGCATCCTTATCGGGCCAGCCGAGTGTGGAGAACGGCCAGAGTGCAGAACTGAACCAGGTATCAAGTGTATCGGGATCCTGACGCATGGGCTTGCCGCACTTCGGGCAGACAGCACTGTCCTCCTTGGTTACGACCATCTCGCCACAGCAGTCGCAGTAGAACGCCGGAATCTGATGACCCCACCAGATCTGACGGGAGATGCACCAGTCACGGATATTTTCGAGCCAGTGGAAATAAATCTTGTCAAAGCGCTCGGGAACAAACTTTGTCTCCCCCTTCTTCACCGCCTCAATCGCCGGCTGTGCGAGGGGCTTCATCTTGACAAACCACTGTGTGGAAACCTTCGGTTCAACAGTTGTGCTGCAGCGGTAGCAAGTGCCGACATTATGGCTGTAGTCCTCGATTTTCACAAGCGCGCCCTCTGCTTCGAGATCGGCAACAATTGCCTTTCTTGCCTCGAATCTGTCCATGCCTGCGTACTTCGGATAATCATCCACAATCTTTGCATCATCGGTCATGACATTGATGATCGGGAGGTTATGGCGCAGGCCTACCTCGAAGTCATTCGGGTCGTGTGCAGGCGTAATTTTTACAACGCCGGTACCGAATTCCATCTCAACATAGTCATCGGCAACAACAGGAATTTCACGGTGAACGATCGGGAGGATGAGCATCTTGCCGACCAGATCCTTATAACGGTCATCATTCGGATTCACTGCAACAGCGGTATCGCCGAGGAGGGTTTCAGGTCTTGTGGTAGCAAGCTCAAGATACTGATCGGAATCCTTCACCTGGTAGCGGATATGCCAGAAATGACCTGCCTGATCCTCGTATTCCACCTCTGCATCGGAGAGGGAGGTCAGACACTTCGGGCACCAGTTGATGATGCGCTCGCCGCGGTAGATGAGTCCCTTTTCATAGTACTTGACGAATACTTCCTTGACTGCCTTGGAACAGCCCTCGTCCATGGTGAATCGTTCTCTGTCCCAGTCACAGGAAGAACCGAGCTTCTTGAGCTGTTCGACGATTCTGCCGCCGTACTGGCGCTTCCATTCCCAGGCGCGCTCCATGAATCCATCTCTGCCGAGGTCTTCCTTTGTCACGCCTTCCTTGCGCATTGCTTCCACGATCTTCGCTTCGGTTGCGATTGCCGCATGGTCAGTACCGGGCAGCCAGAGTGTGCAGTAGCCGCGCATTCTCTTCCAGCGGATGAGGATATCCTGCAGAGTCTCATCCAGTGCATGACCCATATGCAGCTGACCCGTGATGTTTGGCGGGGGGATAACGATGGTATAGGGGGTCTTATTCTCATCAATTTCGGCGTGGAAGCAGCCGCGCTTGACCCATTCGCCGTAAATTCTGTCCTCAAATTCCTCAGGACAATAATTTTTTGCAAGTTCCTTTGCCATAAGAATACTCCTTCTGTTTGAATTGGACATAGAAAAACGCCCTGAGCATGATGCTCAGGGCGAACAGTTCTGTCCGTGTTACCACCTGAATTCGGATACAATGTACCCGCACTTACTGTATTCTGCATCTGCAGAACACGCTCCCGATAACGGAGGATACCGCCGGAAACTACTGAGCATTGCTGTTCGAACCGGAACTCGAGGGCTACCTTCCAATGCACTGCACAAATCCTTACACCAACCGGATTCTCTCTTTGCTGCATCATGCATTGTACTCTTCCCTGTCATAGTTTTTGATGGATATTCTACTCTATATTATAGCCGATTGTGAGGGATTTGTCAAGAGGTTTACTTAGATTTCATACAGTGCCGCCCCCACGGCTGTGGGGGCGGCTGGGTTTAGTAGGGACTCTTCATTTCAGCGTGTGCCTTAGCAACAGCTTCCTCAAGGGTCATGCCGTAAAAATCCCCTGCAGCAAACAATCTGCCGGATTTTCCATCATCCACAAATGCGCCGACGACAACACCGGGGATGGCACTTTCCGGTGCATTCGGTGCATTGGGACCTCCGAGATCGGTACGGCACCATCCGGGATCGGCAAGACTGATAATCACATCCGTTCCCTGTACCTTGGAACCAAGGTCAATCGTAACCTTATCGAGCGCCGCCTTGCTGGCGGAATAGCCTGCCTGCTCGGGCTCCAAACGGATACCGCTTGTTGTGTTGACAATTCTGCCGAAGCCTGCTTCGATCATGCGGGGCATATAGTGATAGCAGATCATCATGGGCGCGATGGTGTTGATCACAAAGCTCGTCTCATAATCCTCCGGCGGCGTCTGGAAATAATCAGTGCGATAGGCGATCTGGACACCTGCATTGTTGAGGACAATCTCAATATTCGTCTGCTTCTCATCAATTTCACGCAGCATTCTGCGTACATCATTCAGATCGGCAAGCTCAGCTTCCACGCCGTAGCATTCCACACCAAGAGCCTTCAGTTCCGTGAGGAGCGGCTCAGTATGGGAAAGATTTCTGCTCTGGGCTACAATATTGCATCCATGCTCTGCAAGGCAGAGTGCGGCAAGTCTTCCGATACCGCGGCTTGCGCCGGTTACGAGTGCCCATTTTCCTGTTAAATTAATCATGATGATTCAGTTCCTCCTTCATTCGATCCATAGCATTGATGACACGGTCGCACCAGGCATCAAATTCGGGATCTTCCTTCTGACATTCGGGGTTGTGCAGTACATATTGAATGGTTTCTCGAATTCCCTGCCGGAAGCCTACACTCGGACAAAAATCCGGTACTGCCTGCTTGAGCTTTCGGTTATCAAATACCACGGAATTGGCTTTATCGCCGATCAGGCTTCCTGTAAAGTCGTAGTCACTGACGGCTGCCAGAAATTCCGATGCAACATGACAGGCATGCAGCTCCACACCGAGTGCATCGGCAATGGCTTCATAAATCTGATTCCAGGTCAGGGATTCGTCGCTTGTAATCTGAAATGCTTCGCCGATTGCATGGGGATTCGCCATCAATCCGACAAAACCCTTTGCAAAATCTGCATTGTGCGTCATTGTCCAAAGCGAAGTACCATCGCCGTGGATAATGACTGTTTTTCCGTCCAGCATTCGGCGAATGACCTGCCAGCTTCCGTTTCTGCCATGGACACCGAGCGGAACACTGCGCTGATCATAGGTATGGCTGGGACGAACAATCGTCACCGGAAAACCATGTTCGCGATACGCCTTCATGAGCAATTCCTCGCAGGCGATCTTATCCCGCGAGTACTGCCAATAAGGGTTAGCCATTGTCGTTCCCTCGGTGATACGATAGTCCCGTACGGGCTTATGATAGGCTGAGGCAGA
>JAZQAA010000047.1:0-3301 GCA_045544975.1 Oscillospiraceae bacterium
TCACCGGAGAAATTCAAGTCAATATCCGGTGCCTTATCACCATCGAATCCAAGGAAAGTTTCGAAGGGAATATCATGGCCTTCACAGATCAGATCTTCGCCGCATTCCGGGCATTTCTTCATTGGCAGATCATATCCGGAACCATAGGAACCATCTGTAATAAACTCACTGTACTTGCATTTTTTGCAGTAATAATGCGGAACCAAGGGATTTACCTCGGAAATACCTGCCATAGATGCAACAAACGATGAACCTACGGAACCTCGGGAACCAACCAGATAACCGTGCTCCTCTGAGTTATAAACAAGCTTCTGCGCAATCATATAAAGAACAGAGAAGCCATGCTTAATGATGGAAGTTAATTCACGGTCAAGGCGTTTCTCGACAATTTCAGGCAATGGGTCGCCGTACATCTCATGTGCCCGTTCATAGGTAATTCTCTTGAGATCTTCTTCCGCACCTTCAATATTGGGCGTGAAAGTTCCCTTAGGAATCGGATGAATATGCTCACAGGCATCTGCAATTCTCTGAGGATTGTCAATAACAATTTCCTCCGCCTTTTCCTTACCAAGATAAGAAAATTCTTCAAGCATCTCCTCAGTCGTACGCAAATAGAGCGGCGGCTGTTCCTGTGCGTCGGAGAATCCTTGTCCGGACATCAGAATTTTACGGTAAATACTGTCTTTCTGATCGAGAAAATGTACATCGCAGGTAGCGACTACAGGAATGCCGAGCTTATCACCAAGCGCTATGATACGACGGTTGTAATTCCGAAGTGTTTCCTCGTCTGCGGCAGTGCCATTACGAATCATGAATTCATTATTGCCGATCGGCTGTACTTCAAGATAATCATAGAATTTTGCAAGCTTCTCAAGCTCCTGATCGGATTTTCCGTCGAGCATTGCGCGGAAAAGTTCACCGGCTTCACACGCACTGCCAAAAATCAAGCCGTCCCGATGCTGTTCAAGCACGGACTTCGGAATCAAGGGATGTCTGTAGAAATAATCAAGATGACCATAGGACACAAGACGATACAGGTTCTTCAAACCAACCTGATTTCGTACGAGAATAATCTGATGGTAGGATTTAAGTTTCCGTACATCAATTGCATCCACCTTGGTATTCAGATCATTGAGCGTCTCAATTTTCTTTTCCTGAATAAGGCGATTGACAAGGGTCATATATATTTTGGCAAGCATCAGTGCATCGTCGGACGCACGGTGATGATCGAATTTTCCGAGCTTCAGCTGCTTTGCAACAAGATTCAGCTTATGTTTACCCATCTGCGGCAGCATGGACTGACACAGAACAAGCGTATCAATCCAATTGTACTGGAAATCAATATCATGCCGTTTGCAAACTTCATTAATGAAGCTTGTATCGAATCTTGCATTATGCGCAGCAAGTACCGGGCGATCACCGCAAAACTCCATGAACTTACGAAGGGCTTCTGCTTCCTTCGGAGCATCGGCAACCATTTCCTGGGTAATGCCTGTAAGCTCCACAATATTCTGAGGAATGGAGCGTTCAGGATTCACCATGGTGTTGAAACTGTCAACGACCTGCAGATTACGAAGCTTAACAGCACCAATCTCCGTCAGGCGATCTCTTTCATAGCTCAAGCCAGTGGTCTCAACATCAAAAACGATGATTTCGTCATTGATACTGCGATCATCATTACCCTTTAAAATTTTTGGACGATTGAGGTCATTGACAACATACGCCTCACAACCGTACAGCACCTTAAAATTAGGATCTTTTAAGCTTTTTTCCGCATTCATCGCATCAGGAAATGCCTGTACAACACCATGGTCAGTAATCGCAATGGCAGGATGTCCCCATTCATGAGCGCGACGGATCAATGCCCCTGCATCGCTCACAGCATCCATAGAAGACATATTGGTATGGCAATGCAGCTCAATTCTCTTTCGGGGTGCATTGTCCATTCTTCCCTTTCGTTTACGAACCATAATGGAATCCGGTTTCAGAATTGGCTCATGCTGGAACGGATCGTCCTCAATTTTTCCGGCAACAAGGATACTCTTTCCTTTCTTCAGCTCACCAAGAGGAAGACTCTCCATTTTTTTGATCGTTTCAAATAATTTAACAGTTATGGACCCCGTAAAATCTGTAATCTGGTAGGTCACAATACGCCTGTCATTTTTTGTATCCCTTGTATCTGTTGCAAAGATATCACCAAAAACAATAACGCGTTGCCCGCGAGTCTGCAGTGCACTGGGAATAGAAATGGCTTCTTCCCGGATAACACGGCCCTTTATCAGTATATCTCCGCCTTCCACTACCTCTGTCTGGATTGGTCCGGGAGAAACTGTCTGCGGTTCAGCAGGAATCGAGGGGACTTGCGACATTTCCGACTCCGGCTCAATCATAGGCGGCGGAGTCAGAATTTCAGGCGGTGCTTCCTGAATTGTTTCATGCAGCACTTCTTCAGAAAGGGTATCGGGACCATGAAGCGTGATCGTTACCTGCTTATCAAAGTGCACAGAAATAAACTGCATGAACCTTTTCTCGAACTGGAACTTGGAAAGTATGGGATAACCGCCATTATGCAGTTCGATATGAATCCGATCATCCATCCATTCCACATCAGCACGATTGAGGAAACCATTGACAATGGGGAGTTCTCGTTTGAATAGTTCTACAATTACAGGATAAGCTTCCTTTGTAAAAAGTTCAGGGGCATACCGGTAATCCAGATGCACTGCTTTTACTTTTAGGGCTACCGCAACACTCTGTTCGAAATGCAGAATATCCTTCAGCGGAACAATATTGGAAAAATGCGCAACAAAGGTAATATCATTCAGCAGTCTTTCATTATATCGGATATCCTCAATCACGCCCCCATGAACTGAAGGCGGTATATCCTTTGTATATTCCCCTAAAAATTCCAGTAATGTTGCGTTTGCCATAGCTCCACCTAATTAAAAAATTCAGATTTTTTCAAGTTCTTTCAAAAGTTCTGGTACAATCTGATCCTCCGGAACCTTACGAAGGATTTCTCCATCACGGAACAATAATCCGATTCCGCCACCACCAGCAACACCAATATCCGCTTCTCTTGCTTCACCGGGGCCATTCACTACACAGCCCATAACAGCAATTTTTACATCCTTTTCGATGTGTGCAACGGCTTCCTCCACCTGTTTTGCAAGCGAAACCAAATCAATCTTGGTTCTTCCGCAGGTGGGACAGGATACAATCTGGACACCGCCTCGCTTGCCAATGCTTTTCAGAATATCCTTTGCAGCTGCAATTTCTTTTATAGGCTCATCGGTTAATG
>JAZQAA010000048.1:0-1972 GCA_045544975.1 Oscillospiraceae bacterium
GGTGTCTGAACCTTTGCAATGGTCAGTTCCTGTGTCATCTTGCCCATTACCTGCTTAAAGCTGGTTGTCAGAATCTCAGCTTCTGTCAACTCTCTGTTATAAATGAGCTTCAGATAATCCGTTGTTATCAGTGCGCCACCGCAGATATTGAAATCGACAGAATAATCGCCATTACCGTTTCTCACAAAGAAGTGAACCTCACCGCCGTTGTCGTTAACAATAATGCTCGCACCATCATTCAGAGTAAGACCATCAACAATGACCGCGATTGTTGAACCATTCGGATTGATATAAATGTTTGTTGTGGCTGTACCTTTCAGTACGCAGGAGCTTGTCACAATCGGAGAAAGGTAGTTTGCCTGCTGTGTCGCATCAAGAGAGTCATAATTGCTGACCATCTTGCTGACATCATAGGTATTTACCTGATAGTCCTCGTCATTTGCATAACCAATCTTCAGTACCGGAATGGAACCGTTGAGCTTCTCGATGGTTGTCGGATAGTTGGTATAACTGTCCGCATTCGGAGCTGCTACAATCTTGGTTGTGATGATATCCTTTTCATAATCCTCAGGATAAATTGCACCTGTGATATCGGAAATGTTGCCGTCATAAACAGTGATGCCATTTGCTTCACCCATGGAAGGTTCAATGTTATCCTTCAGGTCAATGTAGGTTGTGCAGTCGCCGCCCCAATCAGCATGGGCATACAATTCAGTCAGGAAAGCCGCTTCATCTGCATATCCAGTCCAATTGCCTGTAGAAGCACCATTGATTGTTCCAACAAGTGTCACTACATTGGTTGTCAGATCCTTATAATATTCATCATAAGAATAGGTGAAATGCCAGCTGCCATCAAACGATGTAGCGAAATTATAATTATCGTAATAAGTTACACCGATCGGGTCGCCAGCTGCTTCTGCACGATCATCTTCGGGATTTGCAGCAGTCAGTGTGCCAGAACCCTCATAGGTAATATAGTGTACATCGCCTGTGACTGTGATTGTACCATTATTCACAATCTTGGTTGCATACAGATCACCATTGAGTGTCAAATAGCCATTTGCTCCAACAGTCAGTGTGCCACCGCAGATTACATTGCCAACGATGCCATCAGCAGTGTTGCCTACTGTAACGCCCTTGCCGTTGTAATTTGTAATGTTGATATCCTTCTCAACACGAAGGTCACCCTGAACTATATGATCATTATTACCGCCGCCGAAATTTACGGTGCCCTTGGAATAGAGATTACCATAGTTGATGGTTGTATCAGAGCCATCGGGATCAGCAATCTTCTTGGAAATCCAGTTGTACAGTGTTGTTGCGCCCTGCTGACCAGTAAAATTGCAGGTGCCGTTTTCATCAAAAGCATACAGATCGCCATAATGCTTGAAATTGATATCGCATTCAATACTGCCGACAAACACATTCAGCGGTACTGCTGCAGTACCAAATTCCACCTGATTGGAATTAACCTTCAAAGTTCCTCCAACATACATACAGGGAACTTCATTGTAGGGAACAGCTGTTGTGTTATCCCACTGGAAGTCGCTGTCATACCGGAAGTCAAAGGTATTATCAATGGTCAGATTACCAGTTACAGCATAGAACTGGTTTTTGCCAAGCTTATTGAAGTATACCGAGCACTGAGAATTTGTCTCAAGATTACCATTCAGATAGAACGGAACCATCTGTACAGCGGAGTTATCAATCGAAAAGGATGCATTCGGAGAACCGCCGACATTGATCTCCGTACCGCCGGATGTGAAACCGGATGTACCGATCTGACCGCCGATACCGCCGAGGGATACGAACGCACCGCCGCCGCCGCCGCCGCCGCCTGCAACGATGGATTCATCCACGATGTAAGCGCTGTAGGTAGTGCCGGCAAGAGTCTTGTCTACGGATACGGAAACTTCATAAATCGTACCAGTTACCCATGCCTCCTGGGTAGGACTGTATACGGTTCTATCAC
>JAZQAA010000049.1:0-8296 GCA_045544975.1 Oscillospiraceae bacterium
CCCTTTAGGGAGGGGGACAGGGGGTGGCTGAATTTGGAGAAGGAATTTCTTTCATGACAAACTAAAATGCCCGGAACAGCAGTGTGTTCCGGGCAGAGATGGATTACCAGTTCCATTCCTTGAAAAGCTCCAGTTTCTTGACTGGCTGATCAGGATGTTCCGCCTTCCAGCGGTTGATGTACTCGTAGCGCAGTGCTATTCCAAGCAGAACTGCGCCGATCAGGAAGAGATAGACGCCCCAGTGGATGGAGTGTCTGTATTCAAAGGTCATGCGCAGCGTCAGCAGAATCAGAACACCCAGTCCGAGAGCGAACCAGCGCAGCCTTTTCACAGCAAAACTTGCAAGCAGAACGGCAAGACTCAGCACTGCAATGACAATGGCATCAAGGAGAACGCCGGAATACAGTGCAGTCAGCAGCAAACAGCCGAATGTCACGCAATACATGATGAACCTTGCCTGATGAACGCTTTCACGGTGGCTGGCAGGCAGTGTCCAGATCAGGGAGAGCAGGAACAGATGCAGCGGCAGAACCCAGAGCAGAGTTCCTGGAGTTTTCAGGGGAAGATCACTAATCAGGGAACGAATGCCAAGCCGGTCTTCGGCAATGCAGAAGAACAGTGCTGCACAGAGACTTCCGGACATCATTGTGAGAATCGGATGCTTGCTTGCAGTTCTGCCAAGCAGCAGCAGTGCATACGGTGCAAGCAGCAGGCAGAAGAAGGCTTTGCTGTCAGGAACCAGCAGAGAAGCAATGATCTGCAGCGGCAGGAAGCCTGCCAGGTACGCCCAGTCAATCTGCTGAATGCCCTCAGCCTGATTGACTGTATAGAAACGCGGCAGGAGCAGCCGGCTCATTGTGATCAGAATTGCCAGTACAAGCAGATAGCCAAGGGATTCTGTTGCTGTTTCGTTGATCGGGAGCTGCTCAGAAATAGAATGAATCAGTTCTCCCAGCAGTAGTGTCAGGATCAGAAACAGGGGAATGCTCAGTGCATTCTGCTTGCGGTGCAGCGCACTCCCTGCAAAGATAAGCAGGCAGGTACAGCTGAGTGCCATCCAGTAGGACGGGATATCACTTGCAAGCAATATAATAAGCAATATAGCGAAGTAAACGCTGGCATAAAGACAGTAATCTGCAATGCTGCGGCTTCTTTCCTGCTTTGTAAAGAAAAAGCGTTCTGCAAGAAAGATGCAGGTCAGAAGGAAGAAAACCAGAACAGTGCTACCCTCATCGGTGATGAAGAGCAGTGCAGTTTTTCCGGCAGCCGTCAGCAGGAAGGGGATACCTACCCAGCCGCAGCAGCGTTCCAGCAAGGGGCGTGCGCGATGATGCGCATACAATAAACCTGCCAGAAATGCAGCCGCACAGAGCCAATAAAGCCATAATTCCGGATGCGGCAGCCTTGTCAGAAGCAGTGCGGTGCAGGTGCACAGTGCAAGTACAGCACACCAGAGCTTGCGGCTGACAAAGCTGACGGTAATCAGCATTGCAGCACTGAGCATAGCGCCAACTGCAAGCAGGAGCATTTCCCGATCCGTGCTGCTGATCACCAGAGGATACAGAAGCAGCAGTATAAGAATTGTGGAAACTGCATTAGAATGCAGCTTGTTTTTCGGGGTGTTTGCAAAGCAGCATAGTCCAACCAGAAGGGGGACAATCAGGAAGAAACCTTCAAATCCCAATGTATCAAAATAAGCAGGCAGGAATGCCGGAAATGTAAATGCCATGAATACATAGCTGGTTTTAAGGAAGCTGTTCCTTGTGATCTCCGAAAGCCGAGAGACGGCAGCTATGCAGATGAGCAGCATAGCGGAAGTGCCGACAGTGAACAGGTAGTTTGCATAATCACTGGAGTCAAACAGATTGGTGAGATTGCCAAGGAGCAGGAGACTGCACAATGCAAAGCCCGCAGCGCCGAAATGTGCAGATCCATGGATGAACCTCGGGTTGAGGAAGAGGAACAAGCCGACAGCACTGAAAAGCACCGTTCCGAGCCAGTCTGTAGTGGAAAGAATGCCGGCCATCACTGTGTAAATCAGAAGCACACAGTAGAGTCCATCCGGAAATGCTTTTGCGAGTGCTGTGTCGTTCTTGCGCTTTACATATCCCTCACAGAGGAAGTGCAGCGTGACAGCGGCAGCAGCGAGCATTGCACAATAAACAACAGAAAACACGCTGCTGTGAATGGCTTCGGGGAACTGGATGTATTGGATGATCTGCAGGGCGAGGAACATCCATGCAATACCGCCGGAGCAAATACCAATGCCGGCAAGGGCTGGCGTCTTATAAACGCGCAGTCCTGCAAAGCAGGTAATGCTGTTGCTCAGGAAAATGGCGGTAATAACCATCATGGCGCCTTTACCGCCAACATGGAACCAATTGCCGAACAGCCCGAATATACCAATTGCACCGATTGCCATGGGCAGGAAGATACTGCCGAGAATGTAGAAGGCGAGTCCTGTTTTCTGCAGCTTCAGCACTCTGTCCGCGAGCAGATGCGCACCGAAGGCAATACCGCTTGCTGAGAGCAGCAGCACAGCGCGGACTGGATCCGGGAGCATTTCCCAGGTGTCCGTCAAAAAGAGGATGGCACCGAGGAAGAGAAATGCCACACCGGCAAACAGCAGCCACGGAAGCGGAGAAAAGGGCTTCGGGGGCGGCGGTTGATAGGATGGTGCAGGAAGTGCGGGGGGGACATACGACTGATGGGAATCCGCCGATGGTGAAGCATCCGCAGGCGGTGCGTGTTCCTGATGCGGCTCAGTCACCTGCTGCGGAATATAGGCTTGATTCGGCGGGAGCTGCTGCTGATAGAGCTGCCGGTAGGTCGGATCCGACGGCGGCGGAGGAGTGTTTTTGTTCCGCCGCAGAAAGAGAATGAGCAGCATACCTGCAATCAGCAGTAAGGAAAAGAGACTCATAACCAATCCTCCTTTTTGTAAAAGACAAACGGGAACCCGGCGTGGGATCCGTCAGGATTTGGGTCTTTCTTTAATCGTGAATGATAACGGGAATTCCGTTTTCTGTTGCGTAGAAAAGACTTTCTGCAAAAGAATGGGGCAGATTGATGCAGCCGTGGGAGCCGTTGTACATGTAGATATCTCCGCCGAAGGCACTGCGTCCCATATCGTGCAGACCAATGCCGCCGTAGTTGACGGGCATCCAGTAATCCACCCATGTCTCATATCCCTGTACGGCATAGGTGCCGAGCTTTCTGGGACTTTCGTGGGACCAGATCTGGAAAATACCTCTCGGTGTAATGCGGCTCGGATCGGTTTCGGTTCCGGTTACACAGTCGGATTCCATGACGAGGGCACCATCCTTATAGTACCACACGTGCTGCGCAGAAATATCTACTTCAATAAAGGTATCGCCGATATCATCCGTATCACGGCAATATCCGTATCCCCATCCGGTGTAGACGGGATCGACGGTTACAGCTTCACCAGCTTCAATCAGTTCCATAATTTGTTCTATCGTGGCAACCTGATCAATCTGCCAGCCATACATACTCAGCTCCGTCCACGGAACGGTGATGGTTCCGTCAAGGGTCGAACGGAAGGTTCTGGATTTGCCGTAGGTATCCGTTTCATTTGCCATTTCTGCAACGAAAAGTGCTATGTCGTCCGTGTCAAATTCATAGGAACCGTCGTTTTTGATGGTGACCCATTCTGCAATCATCTGGCCGTCCACAACTTTTTGGCGGTCGGAGAAATCAAAGGTGATGCTGCAGCCTGCAAAGCGGTTGCACTGTTCCAGACTCTCGGTCAGGTCCTCGCTGACGATTTCAGCGAGATAATCTTCATAGCAGCCGGAATCCAGCATCTGAATCGTAAATGTACTTCCGTCAAGTCTGGAGCCTGCATATTCCGCAAGAAGTTCCTTGTCAAACTTGTCGCCGATGGTTTCGGGGATGATTTCATAGAATCCGTCATCGCCCATCGCGATATAGGCATCCTGAGAGCTTTCAGAGCCCCATTCATATGCCATAATACTGTTTTTCAGCTTTTCCTCTGAGAAATTGAACACATAATCCGTCGTATAATCGGATGCGGAAAACAATTTTTTGATCCACAGCCAGTTGCTTTCCTTGAATGCTTCATCAAGCGCGTTCTCAGGAAGCGCGTAAGCAGCGCTGTAGTCCGCAGCTTTGATGGTGACATTTTCATTATTGGCTGTCACAAACACCAGATCCTGCACGGGCTTTGCCGTGAGAATCGCTGCTTCTGCTTCTTCGCGCGTCATATTGCTGACATCCACCTGATTGATGCGCGTGTTCGGCAGCAGGGTGTTCTGATATGTAAGAGCAACAATCACATACGCAAGTACGATCGCTCCGGCAGCTGCACCGCCGAAGATAGCGCACAGCTTCTTGATCGAAATGGGAGCTTTCGCAGGCTCCGCAGCCTTTTTGGTTTTTTCTTTCTGCTTCTTTTTGGGAGCAGGAGACTTCGGCTCGGTTGTTTCTTTCTTTTCCGGAACGGTAATCGGCTTGGTTTCTGCAGCTGCCGCCCTTCCGGATGTGCCCGCTCTGCGCAGGGGTGCTAAGGGCTTTGCCGGTGTCTTGGGAGCTGATGTTTTCTCCGGAGCAGCGGTCTGTTCCGGTGCAGCCGGTACTTCCGGTGTTTTGAGTGCTACCGCAGTACCGGAGGAACTGCCAACTCGTTTGAGCGGAGCCAGAGCAGGCTTGGCAGCAGGCTTTTGTACTGGCTGCGCACTGGGTTCAGCCGGCTGTGTTTTCTTGCGCAGCGGCGGAAGCGCTGTGGATTGCGCAGGCTTCGCCGGAGACTTCTTAACCGGAGCTGTTTCAGCAGCAGCGCGCTGCTGTGCCGCGGATTTGCTGCCGTGCCTTTTCAGGGGCGGAATTTTCTTCGGCTTCTGGGGCTTGGCAGCAGGTTCCTCCGTGCGGGGATTGACCATGGAGAGCGCTTCGCGGATCTGTGCAAGCTTTTCTGCATGGGCAGCCTCATCCTCTTCGTGCACAGGGAGAGTGCGTTCCTCCACGGAAACATCCATTTCCTCCTGTGTCATGGACGGCTTTGGCTCTGCGGACACCTCGTCCGGAGTTTCGTCAGCTGTATTTTCTGTATGTTCGGAAGCAGCAGAATCCGCTGCTTCTGCAGTTTCTTTATCTGTATCATCAAATGAAGCAGGAACCATATTTACTTCGTTCTCAAGTTTCAGTTCATTGGTGTTCGGCAAGACATTCATTCCCTTCCTCCGCATTATCAGAACAGGAATCGGACAGTCAAACAGACAGCGATCCCCATTCTATTATAGTATAGCATATTAATACACGAAATGTAAATAACCATCCGGTTACATTTCAATAACAAATACTGGTTTTTTCGTCAGTTGACCCCAATAAATGCACCGAAAACAGGAAAATGTAATTTTACAGTGATTGACAACCGCCGGAGAATGTGCTATACTGATAATAAGCGTACAATGCTGCATATACAGCAATTATGATAGAAAGGTGTGTCAGAACCATGCAGAATATATTTGTTCCTGCGGATATTCTTCTTCCGGATTTCTCGTCCGTTGATGCAGGAAAGTGGAGCGTTATTGCCTGCGACCAGTTTACAGGGGATCCCTCTTATTGGGAGAAAACCGCGGAAATTGTCGGTGATGCGCCGTCCACACTGAATCTCATCCTGCCGGAAATCTATCTGGAGGAACCGGATGTCAAGGAACGGATTCACTGCATCCACGATACCATGCAGTCCTATCTTAAGCAGGACTTGTTCCGCACATATGAAAACGCCATGATTTATGTGGAAAGAGTGCAGGGAAATGGCGTTCTGCGCACCGGTGTGATCGGAAAAATTGACCTCGAAGCCTATGACTATAATGTCGGCAGCACTTCTCCTGTCCGTGCGACGGAGGCTACTGTTCTGGAGAGAATTCCCCCCAGAATGCGTGTGCGTGCCAAGGCTCCGCTGGAATCTCCCCATATCATGATCCTGATTGATGACCCTGAGGATACTGCTATTGGTGCGTGCACCGCTGCGCGTGATACCATGCAGCGCCTTTATGATACTGAGCTGATGTGCGGCGGCGGCAGCATTGCCGGTTACCTGATGGAACAGCCGCAGCAGGAAGCGTTCCAGACTGCACTGACATCCCTCCTGCAGCGCGAGGAAAACCGTGAGCTGCAGTTTGCAGTCGGCGACGGCAACCATTCCCTTGCGACTGCCAAGGCGTGCTATGAGGCGCTCAAGACAGCCCATCCGGATCAGGATTTCTATGACCATCCGGCAAGATATGCCCTTGTTGAAATTGTGAATCTCCACAGCGATGCACTGCAGTTTGAAGCCATTCACCGCATCGTAACCCAGACAAATCCTGACCAGCTCATGGTGGCACTGACCAGAATTCTGGAGCTGTCCATTGAGCCGTCCGATCAGCCTGTTACTATTGTACAGGGCGATATGAAGGAGACTCTTTATATCCATAAGAAAACCAGCAATCTTGCAGTCGGCAGTCTCCAGAATGCCCTTGACGCTTACTTTATGGCAAATCCTGGCAAGATTGATTATATTCACGGCACAGAAACCGTGGAACGCCTGGCACAGCGTCCCGACAGTATTGGTTTCCTGCTGCCCGATCTGCATAAGAGCCTTCTGTTCCCGAGCGTGCAGAAGGATGGCGCGCTTCCCCGAAAGACCTTCTCCATGGGTCATGCGGAGGACAAACGCTACTATATGGAGTGCAGAAGTATCCGGTAACACACTTTTTTCTGATTTTTCTTGATTTTTTTGAAAAAAGACTTGATTTCCGGCGGCAGATGTGCTATAATAGTAGTAACATCATGATAAAGTCAAAAGACCGGAAGCTTTCCGGTCTTTCGTTTTGTCTGAAATGGATTCCAGTATATGGAACCGGGAAAGGAAGGTAAGGCTATGAAACTGAAAAAATTCGGCAACACCGAACAGCGGATCTATGAGCTTGTGGCACCGATTGTAACGGGTCTGGGCTACATTGTCTGGGATGTACGCTTCGAAAAGGAAGGCGCATCCTGGTATCTGCGTGTGTTCATTGATCACGAGACCAAGACCATTGGCATCACGGACTGCGAAAAGGTGACCACACCCATCAGTGATATGCTTGATGAGGAGGATCCGATTTCCCAGAGCTATATTCTGGAAATCAGCTCTGCTGGTCTGGAACGCGATCTGTGCCGCGAAAGTCATTTCGATGCTTGTCTGGACAGTGAGGTGCGTGTCAGAGGCATCCGTCCTTTTGAGGATGGAAGCCGTGAACTGATTGGTATCCTGACTGCATGGGACAAGGAAAATGTGACGGTACGGACGGAGACAGGGGAACAGACCGTTCCCATTGCAGCACTGGCGTTTGTGAAGCTGTATTTTGATTTTGATTCTCAGAAATAAGAATATTGGAGGCGTAAAAAAGAAATGAACAACGGATTTTTCGAGGCACTGGCGGATCTCGGTACAGAGAACAGCGTGGATGCCGCAGTGATGATTGAAAAGGTGAAAATTGCCATGCAGAAGGCTGCACAGCGCATCTATCCTGACAGCAAGGAGAATATCCGCGTTGACATCGACCCGGAAACCAAGGTGTTTGAAGTCGTTCTGCTGCAGGAGGTTGTGGATGAGGAACCCATGGGCAGCACCCAGATCTACATTGATGAGGCAAGAACCATTGATCCTGATGCGTATGTTGGTGCCATCATTGAGCGCAAGCTGGACATCTCCAAGTTCGGCAGAGCATCCGCACAGTCTGCAAAGCAGTCCATCAAGGGCGATCTTCGTGATATCAACCGCGACCGCATTCTGGAAAAGTTCCAGGATAAGGAGAATGACATTCTTACCGCAACCATTACACAGGTAGAACCCGGCAGAGGCTCCGCAACACTGATGTATGACAAGACCGAGCTGTACCTCCTGCGTCAGGAGCAGATTCCGGGCGAAGTTCTCAGAGAGGGCATGAGCGTTAAGGTTTATGTAACAGGCATTGCGAACCGCAACAAGAAGCCTGTGATCAAGCTTTCCCGTGTACACAGAGATCTTGTTAAGCGTTTGTTCGAGCTGGAGGTTCCGGAAATCTATGACGGAACCGTTGAGGTGAAGTCCATCTCCCGTGAGGCAGGTGCCCGTTCCAAGATCGCAGTATGCTCCCATGATGCGAATGTGGATGCGATCGGTTCCTGCATCGGCCCGAAGCGTTCCAGAATTTCTGCCATTGTGAAGGAGCTGAACGGTGAGAAGATTGATATTATTCCTTATAGCGAGGATCCGGCAGAATTCATTGCACACGCCCTGTCTCCG
>JAZQAA010000050.1:0-1938 GCA_045544975.1 Oscillospiraceae bacterium
GCTTGGCCTCCGACTTCGCTGACCCGTGAGGATGTGGAATCCATCATCGCAACCGAACAGCCCTACGGCGTGGTTGTGCAGTTCGGCGGACAGACAGCCATCAAACTCACACGGCATCTTGCCGATATGGGTGTGAATATCCTCGGTACCTCTGCGGACAATATTGATGCAGCAGAGGACAGAGAACGCTTTGATGAGCTTCTTGAGCAGTGCGGTATTCCGAGACCCGAGGGCTTTACTGTCATGACTACGGAGGAAGCTGTAGAGGTTGCTGAGAAGCTTGGTTATCCCGTTCTCCTGCGTCCTTCCTATGTGCTTGGCGGTCAGAATATGATCATTGCCCATTCCCGTCAGGATGTGGAGGAATACATGGGCATCATCACCTCCACCATGATTGAAAATCCCGTGCTCATTGACAAATACATGATGGGTACGGAGGTTGAGGTGGATGCGATCTGCGACGGCAAGGACTTCCTCATTCCCGGCATTATGGAGCATATCGAACGAGCAGGTGTGCATTCCGGCGACTCCATTTCCGTATACCCTGCACAGAACCTTTCTCCGAAAATCCGTGAAACCATCGTGGACTACACCGGAAGACTGTCCCGTGCACTGGAGGTCATCGGACTTGTCAACATCCAGTATGTTGTGTACAAGGACGAGGTTTATGTGATCGAAGTGAATCCCCGTTCCTCCAGAACCGTGCCCTATATCAGCAAGGTAACGGGCATCCCGATGGTTGATATTGCGACGAAAATTATGCTCGGTTCCACTCTGAAGGAGCTTGGCTATGAGAATGGTCTGTACCCGGAGGGTGATTATGTCGCAGTGAAGGTTCCTGTGTTCAGCTTTGAGAAACTGCAGGATGTGGATACCATGCTTGGCCCTGAAATGAAATCCACCGGCGAATGCCTCGGCATCGGCAGAAATTTTGAGGATGCACTCCTCAAGGGACTTGTTGCAGCCGGCTATACCCTCGGCAGAGAAGGCGGCGTGCTGATTTCTGTCCGTGACGGCGACAAGCGCGAAATTGTCGATATTGCAGAGAAATTTGCAAGAATGGGCTTTGAGCTGTATGCAACAAGCGGCACAGCAAGCTACCTCAACCGCAATATGGTTGCAACAAATACTGTCCGCAAGATTTCGGAGGATTCGCCGAATACCATTGACCTTCTCGAAAGCGGAAAGATCCAGTATATGATTTCCACCTCCGCTAAGGGCAGAATGCCGGCGCGTGACAGTGTAAAGATGCGCCGCAAGTCCGTCGAACGCTCCATCTGCAGCCTGACAGCAATCGATACTGCCGATGCACTGGCAAATGTGCTCCTGTCCGGAAGATCCATGGACGATGTGGAACTCGTGGATATTACGAAAATTTAAGTGAGGAATGATTATGAAATACACACAGGGACAATATCCCATCATTGAAAAGAAAACCCTCGCAAAGGAAATGTACAGCTTTGTGATCCTCTGCCCCGAAGCGGCAGAAGCGGCTGTATCGGGTCAGTTTGTGCACATCCGTGCAAACGGTTTCACCCTCCGCAGACCCATTTCCATCTGTGAGATCGACAAGAACAAGGGCACGCTCCGCATCGTATTCGAGGTAAGAGGCAAGGGCACGGAGGAAATCGCAAAGCTCAACAAGGGCGACCTCATCGACATGCTCGCCCCCCTCGGTCACGGATTCACCATCAAGCCCGAGTTGAACAAGGTCATCTGCATCGGCGGCGGCATCGGTACGCCCCCCATGCTCCCCCTCGCCCAGATCTACGGCGAAAAGGCGGTTGCGATCACGGGCTTCCGCAGTGCAAATGCTGTTATTTTGCAGGACGATTTCAAAAAGACCGGTGCAGAAACCATTCTGTGCACCGATGACGGTACTATGGGCGTGCATGGCTTCGTCACACAGCCGCTGGAGGAGATCCTGAAAAACGGCGG
>JAZQAA010000051.1:0-5946 GCA_045544975.1 Oscillospiraceae bacterium
CGGATCTGTACTTCAAAGGGGATTCCCTCACGGCCGAGTACCGTCGAGTGGAGGGACTGGTACATATTCGTCTTAGGCGTGGAGATGTAGTCCTTGACACGATTGGGCAGAGGTCTGTACATATCATGAATCACACCGAGAACATTATAGCACTCGGGAACAGTCGAAACAATCACGCGAACAGCGTATTTGTCATAGATCTGATCAATTTCCTTATGTCCGATGAATACCTTCTTGTAGATGCCATAGATGCTCTTGACTCTTCCTTCGATCTGGGGCATCTGCTCAAACTGATATTCCTTGAGTCGTTCCGCGATATGTTCCTTGATAGAGTTAATGAACAGCTCCCGTTCATCCTTCTTGATTTCCATGATATGTTCAATTTCAGAATAGGCATAGGGATCGAGATAATGGAAAGCAAGATCCTCCAGCTCTTCCTTTACAGCCTGAATACCAAGCCGATTGGCAAGCGGTGCGTAGATATTCATGGTTTCGAGTGCGGTATTGCGCTGTTTATAAGAGGGACGAAAACAGAGCGTACGCATATTATGCAGGCGGTCACAGAGCTTGATGATGATAACACGGATATCCTGTGACATCGCCAGCATGATTTTACGGACATTCTCAGCCTGCTGCTGTTCTTTATTGAAAATCGGGATATTATTGAGCTTTGTCACACCCTCAACGAGCTGTGCGACATCACGGCCAAAGCGCTTTTGCAGCTCCTCCGAAGTAGCGGCAGTATCCTCAACAACATCATGCAGAAGTGCTGCGCAAATTGTGTCCGTATCCATGCCAAGTTCCAGAAGAATATAGGCAACGGACAGCGGATGGATAATATAGGGTTGTCCGGAGGAACGGAACTGTCCCTCATGCGCTTTTTCCGCGAATTCATAGGCAGAAAGAATCTTACTCAAATCATACTGCTTATCCCCTGTCAGGATCATGTGCACCAATTGATCCTTTGTTACAGTTTTATCTTCTGTCATATGGATGCCTCCCTTGCTCTTTGTTCAATGGCTTTCAAAATCTGTGATTGCTGGAGATCAACGCGTTTCTTGACGGGACAGAGCATTGCACGGTTTTCACGGATATCCTGCTGCATAATTCCGAGTTCACAGAATATATCCAGACAAATCCGCATTTTGCAATAGTTAATCTCTTCAGCGTACATCTGCAAAGACAATTGTTCAATGGAAATGCCATTCTTAGGCACTGCCTGATATACTTTCACGCACTCCTCCCTTGTGGGACACATTGCTCTGTAATGCTCCTTGGGAAGTGTTTCACCGCGGCGGTATTTATCATAGCTCTGAATTGCAGCGAGAATACGATTCTGCTTCAAACCGGAGGTGCGGAAATCCTGAACGATTAAGCTCACAGTGGATTGACCGAGATAGGTATTCACATTCAGATTTACCATCATATGACAGACATCGCCCTTTCGCAGACCGGTTTGCTCCGGAGTTCTGCGGAAAAGCAGAGCACTGTAATTCTGTCCCTGTATACTAACAAGGAGCTTTGTATGTACACCGCCGGAAAGAGGACGAACCTCCTGTATCACTGCATTTTCAATCATGAAGGTTGGTTCCGGATGATCTGCACCGAAGGGTTCAAGCTGAGAGAGCGTCCGTACTTCTTCAACGGTAAGTCTCTCGGGTGTCAGGACACAGGCTGCCTTCAGTTCCATAACAGGCATATTATCATGGTGGACTGCCGCATAATCTTCCACAGCCTTAGTAAACGCCGGAACATCTTCCTCCCGAAGCGTAAAACCGCCGGCTGCCGGATGTCCGCCGAATTTCATAAGATGCTCCTGACAAGCGGTCAGGCATTCAAAAACGGAAAAGCTTCCAAAACTTCTTGCAGAACCATGCGCGATACCATCATGAATACTGATCATAAAGCATGGCTTGCCAAAGCGCTCCATCAGTCTTGCTGCAGTAATTCCAATAACACCTGTATGCCAGTCCTGTCCGCTGAACACAAGAACGCGTTGGAAGAAACGATCCGGCTGTGCAGAAATGGTATGCAGTACTGCATCCACAATCTGTGTTTCACATTCCTTGCGATCAGCATTGATGGCATTGAGCTGCTCCGCAAGTTCTCGTGCTGCGGAAGGCTGCTCCTCAAGCAGCATGGAAACAGCAAGCTTTGCAGAGGACATTCTGCCGGCTGCATTGATGCGAGGAGCAATCGTAAAAGCAATGGTTCCAGCATCGAGCGGTTTGCCGCCGACACCGCTGATTTCACGAAGAGCACGAAGACCGGGGCATTCTGTATTTTCAAGATACTGCAGACCCATTTCAACAATGAAACGATTCTCGCCGGTCAGGGAAACAATATCCGCAATTGTTGCAATTGCTGCAAGATCACCGAATTGTTCCATCGCCATATCCGTATCGCCCTCATTGAGTGCGGCAACAAGCAAAAGTGCAAGTCCTGCTCCGCAGTACAAACGGAACGGAGAATAATTATCACTGCGATGGGGATCGACAATTGCAGCTGCTTCCGGCAGTTCACTTCCGGGCTGATGATGATCCGTAATGACAAGCTCCATACCGAGTTCTGCGATACGCTTTGCTTCTTTTACGGATGAGATACCATTATCCACAGTGATAATCAGTTCTACACCATCCTCATGCATGGATTCAACCGCTTCAAGATTCAGGCCATAGCCCTCACTTCGTTCTGGAATTCGCCAAATGACATCCGCTCCCATTTCCATCAGAAAAGAATAGAGAATTACGGTTGCCATCACACCATCACAGTCATAATCCCCATAAACACAAATGCGTTTTCCATTATCAATCGCATCATTGATACAATCCGCTGCTTCACGCATATCACGGATTAAAAACGGATCACTCAACTCACGGCATCCGATCCGCTCTCCAGCCGCCTCAATAGTCTCACATCCCTGGGATGCGAGTACGGCACAGCTGAGCCATGACAAATCACTGTGCCTTTGCAGTTCGGCAACAATCCGCTCATCAACTTTGCCAATTGTCCACTTCTTCATATTTCCCTCCTGACAATCCAATTGATACCGGTACATTCGCTTGCAAGGATGCTGTATCCGGCTTTGCTATTCCCTTTTATTATATCATTTTTTGAATGATTTTGCAACTGTAAACGGAAATATATGAAAATAAAACAGCTCCCCTGCTGATTCATACAGGGGAGCCGCCAGATCGTACGAGAATTACTTCTTACCGAAGAGTCCGCCAAGACCGCCCAGCTTATCAGCGATGCCGTCAAAGGATACCTTTGCCTTAACACCGTCGATCACGCTTTCGATCTGGTCGTCGGGAAGATCAACACCAAGAATACCCTCCACAGCCTTTACAGGATTTTCCTGAAAGGTTTTTGCAAAGTTCTCGTCGTTCTTCACCTTATCTACGATTTCTTCAATCTTTTCTTTGATGTTCATGAAAACTACCTCGTTTCTGAATAATGTACCTTCATTATACCACATTTGCACAAAATTTGCAACAGTTTTTTGAAAATTTTACATATGAATAGGCTGAGCAATCAAAACATACAGTGCAATCAGGGTCAGTACAACACCAAAAAACAACGGCATCCAGAATGAAAGAAACTGTGGAAGCGGCGCATAGCGTTCAACGAAGGAGCATTTGGGATGGTTTGGATCATAGAACACGGTTGCCTGTGAACCGACAGGATAGAGATCATGGATCGTGACATTTTTATGCGTTCCATTCGGATCGTATACTAAGCGCGTTGAATGGACATCCGGGAGATTCTCACGATTATCAAGGTTTGACACCATTCTAAGACCGGGGATTGCGGCAGGTGCAGACAAGGTCATACAAGTCCCCGCCTTAAATTTAGGTCCTACTGCCGTATAGGGAGTTCCGTTCACATGATATTCCACGACTGGGAGAGAAACTCCATTGTAGCGGACATTGGAAAAACGAATGACTGTTCCGATGATTTTCTCAGTGCAGCGAGCTTTTTTGTGCATGGATTTATAGCCCAATGCATAGGCAACAATCAGACAAGCAACTCCAAACGCAAGAATATAAAGACCCCAAAATAAATTCCACATGATAAAATCCTCCTTTCCTATGAAAGATTCCTGTCATGCGACGCATGACAGGAATCGGATGTTTTACAGAATTTCCTTATGATGTGCCTGAAGGGATTTCACGCCATTATTGGCACTCTTCATAGCACGGATACCCTCAGCACTTGCCTTGGCAGCTGCCATTGTCGTGATATAGGGAACGCGGTGCTTGATAGCAGCCTTACGGATATAGCTGTCATCGTCCACGCTTTCCTTACCGGCAGGCGTATTCACAATGAGCTGAATTTCTCCATTTGCAATCTGATCAGCAATATTCGGACGGCCTTCGTGCATTTTATAAATTCTCTCAGCCGGAATACCAGCCTCAGAAATCATCTTGTAGCAGCCCTTTGTTGCAATGATCTTGAAACCAAGTGCATTGAACGCAGTAGCAACTTCAACAAGCTCGGGCTTATCAAGGCCGCAAACACTCAGCAGAACAGTACCCTCGGAGGGGAGCTTTGTCTGCGTTGCTTCCTGTGCCTTATAATATGCTTCACCGAAGGATTCAGAAATACCGAGCACCTCACCGGTAGAACGCATCTCCGGACCCAGAACCGGGTCAACCTCCTGGAACATATTGAACGGGAAGACAGCTTCCTTCACGCCATAATGCTTGATTGTCTTATCTCTGAGCTCCGGAACGGGAGAAGGTCTTCCGGTAAGCTGGGAAGTAATGATTTCTGTTGCTACCTGCACCATGTTAATGCTGCAAACCTTGGATACAAGCGGAACTGTTCGGGATGCTCTCGGATTTGCTTCGAGCACATAAACCGTATCGCCTTCAATTGCATACTGCATATTCATCAGGCCGCAGACGCCCATTTCTACTGCGATACGCTTGGTGTAATCCTTGATGGTTGCAATCTGCTTCTCTGTCAGGTTCTTGGAAGGCAGGATGCAAGCGGAGTCACCGGAGTGTACACCGGCAAGCTCAATATGCTCCATGACTGCCGGAACAAAGCAATTTGTTCCATCGGAAATTGCATCAGCTTCACACTCAGTTGCGTGGTTCAGGAAACGGTCAATCAGAATCGGACGATCGGGTGTAACACCAACTGCAGCAGCCATATACACCTTCATCATCTCATCGTCATGCACAATCTCCATACCTCTGCCGCCCAGTACATAGGAAGGACGAACCATAACCGGATAGCCGATGCGATTTGCAATTTCGAGTGCTTCATCAACATTAACGGCCATACCTGCCTCGGGCATCGGAATACCGAGCTTATCCATCATTGCACGGAAGTGATCTCTGTCCTCGGCAAGGTCAATGGTTTCGGGACTTGTACCAAGGATATTCACGCCGTACTTCTTAAGGTCATTGGCAAGGTTCAGAGGTGTCTGACCGCCGAACTGTGCAATCACACCAACAGGCTTTTCCTTTTCATGGATGCTCAGTACATCCTCCAGTGTAAGCGGCACAAAGTACAGCTTACCGGAGGTATCATAGTCTGTGGATACAGTCTCAGGATTACAGTTAACAATAATGGACTCAAAACCAAGCTTCTTAAGTGCCAGTGCTGCGTGTACACAGCAGTAGTCAAACTCAATACCCTGACCAATTCTGTTCGGACCGCCGCCGAGAATCATGATTTTCGGCTTTTCTGTATTGGAAGGACTCTTGTCTTCGTCCAGATGATAGGTGGAATAATAATAAGCTGCGCCATCAGTACCGCTGACATGAACACCTTCCCATGCCTCATGAATACCATAGGAAAGTCTTGCATTGCGGATTTCTTCCTCAGAAACCTCCAGCAGCTGGCTGAGGTAACGATCTGCAAAACCATCAAGCTTAGCCTGACGAAGCACGGATTCCTCCGGAACGGAACCCTTCATAGCAAGGAGCTGTT
>JAZQAA010000052.1:0-13336 GCA_045544975.1 Oscillospiraceae bacterium
GTACCCTGCTCCTGAATAATAGCCTTGCACTGAAATGATCAAAATACCTTTTGAAGCATCATCCTTTGGGATGGTGCTTCTTTTGGTGGTGTTTGCCAAATATTTTAGTGATATTCAATAAATATCAACAGATTACATTGACTTTTATCATGGGATATGCTATAATGATCAAGTATATATGGGAAGATTCCCTTGAAGATGGAATACGCAGAATAATGAGGTGGATAGCAATGAAAAAAAACTTAAGAAAGCGGTTTCTTGCATCGCTTGCTGCAATGCTCCTGCTGCTGACACCGGCATCCGGAATTGATGCTGCCAATGTGGAAGAGACGGAAGGCGTGCAGCTCCAGACCATTCTGATTGATAATAACGGAAATGACTGGACCACCAAGAGCTGGGGCGGTCATACAATGACGCCTAACACAAACTGGACAACGCTCGATATTGAGGATTACTATGAAAACGGCGTTCTCAGCTTTGAAGTCAAGAATAACGGTACTGGCTCTGTGAATTTCCGGCTGGGTCTGTATTCTAAGTGCCATGGCGAAACTGTCAGCATTATGTGGACGGATCTGGAACAGTACAAGGACTATTTTGTCGCCGGCACAGAATGGACGAGTTATTCCCTGCCGATCAAAGAAATTGTGGACGCCTATCCTGATTCCGGATTTGATCTGAATAATTTCTGGTATGTTTACACCGGCGGTATTCCTTCGGACACCACCCTTACTTTCCAGAATATGCGTATCACTTCAACGGATGATGAACGCCAGTATCCCATGATCAAGGTCAATCAGGTCGGTTATCTTTGTAACGGAGCCAAGTCCGCCCGTATTTCCTATTTTGAGAAATTTGGTTCCCTGAATGGAAAAACCTATGAGATTGTCAATGCTGAGACGGAGGAGGTTGTACTCTACGGTACGCTTTCTGAGGCGGAGTATGAGGATACCTTTGCCGGAGAAATGGTGCATACCGTTCAGTTTGATGAACTGACGCAGCCGGGTACCTATTATATCCGAGTTCCTGACGCCAATCTTGATGCATCCGCGCGCTCCCCGCGCGATATTGCAGAAGGCCTTGAGGTGGATACACTGACTTCTGTTACTTTCACCGTTGGAAATAATGTGTATGACACGATGTTCAATGATCTCACAAAGTACTATTATTATCAGCGGCAGGGTATTGCCATTGAAGAAGAATTTGCAGGCATTTTTGCAAGAGACAATCTCCATCCCAATGATATCACTGTCATGAAATGGTCCGACAGAGACAACCCCGATGCGGAGACCTTCGATGTTTCCGGCGGCTGGTATGATGCGGGTGACTATGGAAAATACACCTCTCCGGGTGCAGCCTCCATTGAGGATCTGCTTCTTGCCTATGAGCTTTATCCGGAGGCATTTGATAACCTTGCAATGCGCATTCCTGAAACCGATCCTACGCATTCTGCCTATGTGGATGCCCCCGGCATCCTGAGCGAAATGAAGTATGAGATTGATATGCTTCTCAAGCTTGAGCACAGCAGCAAGGACGGCTCCTTCTATGTTGCTGCCAATTATAACAATGGCGTGATGTATCTGGAGGATACCCTCTATCAGACCTCCAATCATGAGTCCGATCCTTCCGAAATTGATATCCGCTGCCATTATGCAACTGCGGATATGGCGGCTATGCTTGCCCATGCGTACATCGTATACAAGGATGTTCCTGCGTATGCCGATTTTGCGGAAGAATGCCTTGCAACAGCAAAGAGAGCGTGGAATTGGGTAACCGATCCTGCCAATGAAATCCACACTTCCATCGGCGCGGCAAACCGTACCTATACCAGTAATGAATCCACAATCCGGAAGGATACCTTCTGGGCTGCCGGTTCTCTCTACAGAGCGGTAACGCTTGCCGGTGAGGATGCCAGTGCATATGAAAGCTATATTGTAGAAAATTGCGCAAATGAAGAGATGCAGGCTTGCTTTACCAGTGCTTGTGTCAGCTATGCACACAGCGGAAGAGCGTTCCTTGGTTTCTTCCATTATCTGTTCGAAAACGAGAATCCTGATCCGGCAGTGACAGAGGCGTTTGCAGGTTTTGCAACCTGGCGCAAGAGAATGGTCAATTATGACTGCTGGGGAATTGATTATCCCACCTGGGGTTACTGGTGGGGTTCCAATAAGACAATTGCACAGAGTGCAATGACCATGGTACTGGGCGATATGGTATCCGACAGTTCTGCTGAGGAGCATGAACAGGCGATAACTACGATGGAGAGTGCCTTCCATTATATGCTGGGTATCAATCCTGTTTCCTTCAGCTATGTTTCCGGACATGGCACGAATTGTGTGCAGAACATCTACAGTGCAATTTATACAACCGATGCAAGACTTGAGCCCTACCAGTGCCCTGCAGGCTATTTCACAGAAGGCTCGAATATTCATAATAATCCCAATCTTTCAAAGTTCACGGGCAAGTGCTACATGGATAGTGATGGCGAGTATACAACCAATGAAAATACCATCTATGGCAATGCGGCAATGCTCTTCCTCACCTCCGCTATGCTGGCAGAAAATGCAGTTCCTTCAGTGGAAGGTGATGTCAATGCGGATGGAACCTGCAGTGTTCTGGATGCAGTGATGCTGCAGAAATGGCTGCTCGGTTCCGGTGAAATTACCGATGCACAGGCAGGCGATCTTGATCACAATGGTATTCTTGATACCTTCGATCTTGCACTGCTCAAGCGAAAACTCCTGAATGCTTAAATTTCCTCCAGTGAATACCCAGCAGGAGGGCGCATGGAAACTGCGTCCGGGTGCTGCTTTCAGGGGTTTTGCCGCAGCTGCAAAATGATAGAAAATGTGAATTTTTGAGCACGAAAACACATTGACGATATATTATGAGTTGTGTTATAATTTTCTTATCAGATAATTAATGGGAAGATGTATATTTCAATAAAGGAGGAATTACTATGAAATCTATTTCCCTGATGCGCAAGGCTTTTGCTCTGGCGCTGCTGCTTTTGCTTGCATGGCTGCTGCCGCTTTTCGGCGGAAACAGCGCACCTATGATCGTGCAGGCAGTTTCTACTGATTATCCTGTGCAGCTGATGAATCTTGCTGCAAAGGACAATTCTTCGGTATTGACGGAGAACGGAACTTCCGACGGTTCTTCTATTACCATGCAGAGCCTTGGCAATGATCTGTCGCCGTCCTGGCGTTTTGATCGTGTCGGTTCTGACTCGAACGGCACCTTCTTCAAGATTGTCAATGCAGAATCCGGCAGACTGCTCACGCCGAAAAATTACAATGTCAGTGCAGGTGCTGATGTCATTGTCTACGGCAGCGAGTCCGCCCAGTCCCAGCACTGGTATGTGGTGCCTGTTTCCACAGATCGTCTGGGAAATAATCTGCACTATAAAATCGTGAATTATTCCAACACATCTCTTGCCCTTACGCAGGGCAGCTCCGGCATGACGCTTGCCAGCTACACCGGCGCGGACAATCAGCTCTTCCTGCTTAATGCGGATGGACTGCAGGGTTTTGCGGGCTATTGTTCGGATGACAATACCGGCAGTGTTAAGGCAGCCGATATCGGCGGTCTGTTCGGTGAAGTGGTAGAAGTATCCACCTTTGCTGACCTCAAGAGCTATGCAGAGTCCGATACCCCCTATACCATTGTGGTGACAAGCAATATCAGTGTTACATCCCTGACAACGGATTCCTCCGGCAGATACTACTGCCCCGACGGAAGAATCTATGTCCGCAGCAATAAGACCATTATCGGCAGCTATGCAGCCAATACTCTCTATAATGTACAGTTCTGTACCTCCAGCAGCAGAGGTACCGGCAATAATATCATTATCAAGAATTTCGAGCTGCAGCATGATTCCGAATCCAATGGCAATGATTCCATCGTTGTTTACTTCGGTTCCGGTCAGAACCTTTGGGTGGATCACTGTACCTTCACAGGACATTCCGCTTATGATACTGCATCTACAGGCTTAGAGGATTGGGATAAGTTCCTTGCCTGCTGCTATGATGCCGATTACTGCACCGTTTCTGACTGTTCCTTCGGACTGCACGCCTATGGTCTGATTCTCGGCTATCCGGCAGACGATGAAAGCTCCTATAACAGCTATAACAATTTCCCCCGTATGTCCATCATTTCCAATAAGTTCTATCAGACCAAGACCAGAGGACCGGGACTGATGCGTTATGGCTATTTCCACTCCCTCAACAACTATGTGGATACCTTCAGCATGGCATATACTGTCCATACTGCTTGTAAGATTTATGCTGAAAATTGCAACTATGCCAACGGTGGCAATGTCATCTGTGACTGGAATTCTGTGACCTATCCCGGTTCCTATTCTGAATCTGGCTCCGTCTTTGACAGTACTTGCGGCAGAACAGTACAGGGTGCCGATTCCAATGCAACCTCCTCTGCCTGCTCCTGGAGACCTTCTTCCAATTACAGCTATGTTTCCGTCAGCGGCGAAAATGCAAAGACCTACTGCAACAGCTATTCCAGCCGTCAGACCTCCCGCAGCAATTGGATGTACCTGCGTTATGCAACCGCCGGCGTTCCCAGCGCAGGCTATACAGAAGCTCCTACAGGCGAGATGACTCCCACGGCGGCTGAATTTACAGAAGGTTCTGCTTACCGTATCAAAAATGTAAACTCGGGTCTGTATATGCAGGTTGCTGGCGGCACTGCTGCAAACGGCACAAATGTTCAGCAGTGGTCAACCGACAGTACATCAGTACACGATATCTGGAAGCTTTGCAGTGCAGGCGATGGTTATTATTACATCGTTTCCTGTGTTGGCGACGGCGGCACCTATGTGCTTGATGTTGCCGGTAAAAAGACCGCAGATGGCACGAATATCGACATCTACCAGTATAACGGCGGTACAAATCAGCAGTTCATGCTTACACAGAACAGCGACGGCTCTTATAAAATCCGTACAAGAGTTACCGGCGAGGCTTCGGCTGTTGAGGTCGCTGACGCTTCAACCGATCATGGCGCAAATGTTCAGCAGTATACAATTAACGGCGCTACCTGTCAGGACTGGATTCTCGAAGAGGTAACGGATCCCGGCTGTGCAATGGATACCAGCGTGATCTACACCTTCGAGAATGTCAACTCCGGTCTTGTAATGGATATTACAGACGGCTCTATGACGGATAATGCCAATGTACAGCAGTGGGGACAGAATGATGGTGACTACCAGAAATGGATCCTCAAGACATTTGGCTCCGGTAACTATTACTGGATCCGTTCCTTCCAGGATACCGGCTATGCACTCAAAGCCGAAAGCAGTGAAAGCGGTGGCAATATTGATATTGTAGCCTACTCCACCAAGGATAGTGCGCAGCTGTTCCGCTTTACCAAGAATCTGGATGGTTCCTACAGTATCATTACCCATGCATCCAAGGATGCCTGCCTTGTGGAGGTAGGAAATGCTTCCCTTGAAAATGGTGCCAATGTCCAGCAGTGGGAGCCTACCGCCCATGATTGCCAGAAATGGAATGTGACAACGGAAACTACGACCGTTGAAACGACAACAGAAGCTACAACAACAGAAACAACCACAGTTGAAACAACAACTACTACAACGGAAGCAACCACTGTTGAAACGACAACAGAAACAACGACCACAACTGAGCCGGAGCCCGAGATCCTGCAGGGTGATGTGAATCAGGACGGCGATGTCACCATCATCGATCTGATCCTTCTGCAGAAGTGGATGCTCCGTGTTCCGGATACTTCTCTCCCGAATTGGGAAGCAGGCGATCTTTGTGAGGACGGTGTTCTCAATGTGTATGACCTTGCTGCATTGAAAAAAATACTGACTACTTGATCATTAACTGCAACAGCCGCAGGAATTCGATTTCCGGATTCCTGCGGCTTTCTGTTTCACTGTGAACCAAAGGTTCCATGGTCCGTTGTGGAATGTATCCAATGATGAATGGCTTATTTTGCATATTATAACGAAAAATAATTTCTCGGTCGTTTTATCCAGATGTGCTATTGCATTTTCATGGAATTTGGTGTATAATAAACAAGAAATAGGGCGCTTGAAACGGTTTATTGCAGTACACTACTAAAATGGGCGCTTATGAAACCAACAGGATACAGGTGTATTATGGAAAGAAAAAATCATTATCCGATTGCAGCCTTGAACGCGGCGTGGCCGGAGGCATTGAAAACCTACCGGATTGAACGAATGCAGACGGAGTGTGATGCCTATGGCTGTCTGCTGCTGAACGCAAGGGCGGCAGATCAGTTTAATTTTGTCAGCCGTGTTTCAGTAACATTTGATGCTGCACTGACAAAGGTGACGGACTATCATTGCAGCTGCCGCAGATTCCGTGAAAACGGAGAAGTCTGTGCGCACTGTGCCGCTCTTACGGCACATTATTTCACAACAGAATATGTGACGACGGAGACGGTAGAGCCTGCTGTCCCCGTTCTTAGTGTGCACGAAGCACAGCCCATGTCTTGCGAATCAGAGAATACTGCTTCTCAGGAACTTTCGGCTTCTGAGGCAATCACAGAATCAGAGGGAGCAGCACCGGATGCAATTCCAATGCCTGAGCAAACAGAGATTTCTGAAGAAATAATACAGCCGGAGCAGACAGAGTTCTGCGGTGAACCCCAGACAATGCAGATTCTGTTCGGAACGGATCTTGCAGCCGGAGAACCGCTGTACTGGCAGCCGAATGATACAGAGCAGGTCATTCATACCAACACCGGTATTATCGGTACAATGGGCACCGGAAAAACGCAGTTCACAAAGTCCCTGATTACGCAGCTCTACAGGTCACAGGACAGGAACTATGACGGTGCAAGACTTGGAATGCTGATTTTTGACTATAAGGGTGATTATAATGAAAATGCCAAGGAGTTTGTGAATGCGGTGGATGCAAAGATTCTTAAGCCCTACCGTATTCCCTACAATCCCTTTGCGCTCAACCGTACAGTGAATTTTACTCCGCTTCTGCCTGTACATACAGCCAATCGTTTTAAGGATACCCTGACCAAAATCTATCATCTTGGACATAAGCAGCAGCAGATTCTGCTCGAATGCATTCTCTCCGCCTATGAGCGTCAGGGAATTGACAAGGCAAACCCTGCAACATGGAATCGTCCTGCCCCGACCTTTGAGCAGGTTTATCAAGTCTTTGAGCAGGAAACGGAGGGGAAGACACCGGATTCCTTGACAGCAGCGATGGCAAAGCTGCAGCAGTTCTGTATTTTCGAGGCGGAGCCTGCCAGAACCTGTTCGCTGTTTCAGCTGCTTAAAGGTGTAGTTGTTGTGGATTTGTGCGGCTATACGAGGGATATTCAGAATCTGATTGTCGCAATCACACTCGACCAGTTCCATGCACAGATGCTTTCAAGCGGTTCAAGTGCAACGGATGGCCGTTACCGCCAGCTCAGAAAATTCATCCTTGTGGATGAAGCGGATCATTTTATGGGCGAGGACTTCGATTCGCTGCGTAATATTTTGAAGGAAGGCCGTGAATTCGGTGTAGGAATGATTCTGTCCACACAGAGCCTGCGGCATTTCATCGGCGATGAGGATGATTATTCAAGCTATATCAGGACATGGGTTGTCCATCATGTCAATGACCTCAAGCAGCGCGAGGTCGAGCGAATGATGCGTATGGAAGCCAAGAGCCCTGAGGTCGAGGCAGTCTGCAGCGCAATTAAGGAATTAAAGAAACACGAAAGTGTTGTGCGGTTCTCCGGTCAGGCACCTGTTACCATCAAGGATAAGCCTTTCTGGGAGCTGTATCAGGAGATCAGTGAGAAGTGAGGATGGAATAATGAGATTAGGAATTGATTTTGGAAGTACCTATTCCACCGTTTCAAGATATGTCAGCAGCAGTGATACCATTGAAGCCCTGACGCTGATGGAGGGAGAGTCCGCCAGTGTACCGTCCGTTGTCAGCATTTCCAAGGGAAAGGGCATGATGACTTACGGCAACAGTGCCAAGAATAAAATCGGAAGGGATGCCTTCCGGATCTATGATGCGTTTAAAATGCTCCTCGTGGAGCCGGATCAGCAGATTCTCAAGAAAAAAGGATATACGGAGGAACGCACCCCGCGCTTCATTGCAAAGTCCTATCTGGAATACCTTCTGACCGGTGTTGTGAACCGTTATGCACAGGACGGCGAGGGCGTTGAAGAAGTAGTTATTTGCGTACCGGAGGTGTGGAGTAGCCGGGTGCGTACACTTGACGGCCGTAACATTCTACGCGAAATTCTCAAGGACGAGATAGAGCTTCCCGGCGGATGCGGTGTGGAGCATATCAAGGTTGTCACGGAGCCGGAAGCGGCAAGTGCCTTCTTTGCGCATAATTATGAACGCGATACCAATAAGAAGTTCAATGGCCACATTCTGTTGATTGATTACGGCGGAGGTACGCTGGATATTACGCTGACGCAGGTGTATTCCGACGGTGAGCATTCTATGGAAATCGGTTACCGCGAGAGCGGCGGCGCCGGCGAGAATCATCCTGACAGTGAAGGCAATTTCATGGTTGGAAATGCCGGATTTGCCTATATGCAGCAGGTGACTGCACTGGCAATCCGTGAGAGCGGAATTCTTGATGAAGAAGAGGAACCGCTCGATTTTACAAGCTCTGATTTTACAGCGGCAATGCACGAACTGGAGGGACTGATCAAGGATCCCCAGAGCGTCAGCCAGATTGAATTTACCTTTGGTTCCTTCGGCGATTATTCCAATTTCAGTGATATTCTCGATGATCCTGCAGGAGATGAGGTGCTTGGTATCATCTGTTTTGCAGATGAGGAAATCAATGTTACCTTAAAGCACTTATACATTGCGTACCGTGATATCATTGAAGGGGTGCTTGCAAAGGAAATTGAAGATATCGCAGTCAAGACAATGAAGCATATTGATAACAGAGATCCTCGTTCCATTGAATCGGGAATGCGCGATGATTTCAAGATTGCGCTGGTTGGCGGATTTGGTTCCTTCTATCTTGTCAGAAAGCAGATTGCAGAGATCTTCAATCTTGATTCCAATGATCTTCGTGTGAAGAATATTGACCTTGCCAAAAGTGAACAGGCAATTGCTTTGGGTGCAGGGCTGCTTGCATCCGGCAGAGTGGTGCTGCAGAAAACAGCGCGTTTTTCTATCGGATTGTACAGCCGTGGTACCAACGAGCGCAATATGCTCTCCTACGGTATTCGCTGGCATCAGGAGGTTAAGCCTGGTCAGCCCTATTTCCTGCTCAGTGATAATGGAGAGGACAGAATCTCCAACCGCAACAATTACGGCGCGCTTCGCAATAATATCACCCATTTTGTTGTAGAATTTTCACCCGCAATGAATAAGGGCGTCACAATGGCACTCAAACCCGTGTTCCTGCAGAAACTTTCTGCAATTCCGGATGAGGGAATCTGGAACTGCGGCTTCTCAATGGATGAGAATGAGGTGATTTCCTTCCACATCGTTCCGCGTGCCGGACAGGATCCGAAATTCAAGGAAATTGTCATCCGGCTTGACAGCTATACCAATCTCTTTGATCTGACCGCTGGTGAGGAGGTTTATACGGATGAAATTTGAGATGCTAAGGCGATCTCTTGAACTTGCAAAAGAGGAAGAGACTTCAATTTACCTTGCTCTTTGCATCATTGAGAATCTGTATAAGGACATCAAAGCGGAAACCGGATGTGCAGTGGAGGACAACCCCACCGGCGATGAACGCCAGCTTGCCATGAAGCTTGCCTTCCATTGCCGCACAATCAATAAAATATATATGAAAAACCACGGCGCACTGCGTGAGTTCCGGGAAGGAATCGAAAAACAGCTTGCTTCCGTCCGCGAAACGGAACAGCAGCTTTCGGAGCTGGCAGCGGATCTTCCTGATCTGGAAGCTCTGCAGGAGCGTAAGCAGACACTGCAGGCACAGCTTGATGAAGCTTCCACTCGGAAGGAACGCTATGAACAGCTGCAGGAGCAGTGCACGGATCTGCAAAAGCAAATTGCCGTCCTTCGGGAATTTGATCCCGATGAAGCCGAAGAACAGCTCTATGAGCTTCAGCAGGAGCATGGTAAGCTGATGCAGGAGCAGTCCTCTCTTTCTGAGCAGCTTGCCGCAGCAAAGAATAGTGTAGCTCAACTGCGTGAGCAAGAAAACGAGCTTACTGCACAGAAAAATGATCTTGCATCACAGCGCGATGCACTTGTGCAGACGACGGAGCAGCTCCGGATGGACTGTGAACAGCTCGGTGATGATCTCAGACAGCAGGAGGAGAACGCGCAGACATTGCGTGAGGAACACCGTGCGCTCGAAGAAAAACGAACATCCCTGACGGAGGAGCTTTCTCCCCTCGAAGCAGAGCTTGTGCCGCTTCGGGAGGAAGTACAGGAAAAAACGGCGCAGTGCGGACAGCTGACCTTGGAACGGACGGAGCTGACCGAAACACGCCAGAATCTGCACGATGAGCTGACAGAGCTTCACGCCGCTGTGATGAAGCTCCGCCGCAAGCGAACCCATCTTGAGGATAAGCTTACAAGCTGTCGGACAGAGGAGCAGAACCTCAGTGAAACGGAGCAGAGCCTGACAATTCAGGAACAGGCATTGCAAGCTTCTCTTGCAGCATTGCAATCCGGTATTCATGCGCTGCAGGAAAATAATACTGCTTTGCAGAATTCTGTGCAGGAGATGACGGATAAGGAAGCTTCGCTTACACAGGAGCAGGCAGATCTGAGGGAAAAGAGAAGCCAACTTGAAGAGAGCATTGGCGCACTGCAGCAGGACATCGCGGCGCTCTATCAGCGGACGGATGAAATGCGTGCAGAAGAAACCAGATTGATAACAGATAAGGGAACTGCAAATGCTGAGGAATCGAGAATGCGTGGAAAGGTGGATGCTGCACAGCGAGAAATGGATGCGCTGCAGCAGGAGATCGACGCACTCTGTCAGCAGAAGAAAAAGCTTGAGGATTCACGTAATACGCTCGAAAATAACCGCAGTATGTACATCAGCCAGAGTGCTGCGCTGCAGAAATCCATTGCGGATCTTGATGAGGATAATCGTCAGCGTAAGGGGAAATATGATCAGCTCCATCAACAGGAATCCGATCTCCTGCAGGAGAAGGACGGCTTGATTTCCGCTCTTGATCAGTCTGTTGCAGCAATTGATGCACTCCAGTCACAGATTCAGGAACTGCGTGATCGGACCATTCCGGAGCAGCAGCAACTTTGTGAAGAATATGCTGCACAGAAAGCTGCGTTTGAAGAGTCGCTTGTCAGTGCGGAGAATTCCGTAGAAGGCATTCGTGCAGAGGTTGCACAGCTTACTGCCCAGAAGCAGGAATCCGATGCCAAGATTGAGGACCTCAATCATCAAAAGAATGTCCTTACACTGTCCGTTACTTCCAATGATAGTGAAATTCAAAAGCTGAAGGAACAACTTGCAGAGCTGCATGATAAGACGGATAAAGAGCGCCTGAGCAGACTCAAGGCGCAGCTGAATGCGGATATTGAGGAAATGAAGCGCATTCAGAAGGAATCCATCGGAATTCAGACAGCAATTGATGAACAGCAGCGTGAGCTTGAGAGTGCACAGAAAAAACAGCAGCAGCTTGAGGATATCAAGCACCAGCTTTCTCAGGAAAATGCCCAGATCGCCGCTTGTCTCAAGAAGCTTGAGCCTGTTACGGAGCCTTCCTATCAGGCGGAGGTAAAGCGGGCTACAGCGAGGGCTGCACAGCTCAAATCCATCTGTGACAGCCTTGAACAGTCCGTCAGGGAGATTGCTACGATCGTTGGGCGAAGCAAGGTGAATGAGGGATATACAATTGCAGAGAATCTTAAGGAGATGCTTGACAGTCTGTCGGGGCATCTGGATACCACACGCCTGGCACTGATGAAGGGCGCTGAGGTCTGCGCAGAGCAGCTAAAAATGGAGGTCAACTAAATGGAATGTCTTGTTTGTAATTGTCATTATGAGGGAGATGAATGCCCTGCCTGCGACTTTCCCGTTGTGAATTTTCCCGGTAATCGTGAGGCTGGCATCCGCGCTTTGCAGCCAACCATTGAGGCGCACCGAAAGGCATTTCTGCCGAAGGTGCAGATCGGGATGCTGAACTACTACTATACCATCAAGGACGGCGAGGTGACAGAACGCCGTGAGGAATGCGTACCCTTCGGAACTGCAGACGCACTTTGCGGACAGCTTGTGTGGCTCGACCGCCGCTTTGAAAAGGTTACGGACAGAGCTTCTGTAGAGGTTCATCTCTGTATGACCATTGATGATCGTCAATTTGAAAAGTGCGTCAATGTGCCTGTGATTGCAGGTGCGCAGACGCAGGAGGTCGGTATTTTGCTGGAGGAGGATCTCCAGTTCTGTATCCATATTCGCAGCAACACCGGTGATACTCTGGTATCGGAGAAAAGCTTCCTGTTTGCGTAACCAGAAATTTGTAAAGAAGGTGATGATGCGTGTTCTCATCTGATTCATTCATCCAGCTTGCGTTTGCAAATGAGAATGATACATATTATTGTGAGAATCTGATGAAGCTGAATCTGCAGCAATATTTGTGGCGTGAGCTTCACCGGAATGATTATCAAGCAGTCTATTTTCTGCGAAAAAAGGATGAGCGGCTCGTTGCTGAAAGCTTCGGCGATCACGGTATAGTGCCTTTTTCCGGACAGAGCGGCGGATTTTTCAAGGTGCTCATTCCGTACGAAAGGCAGTTTGTCAACTGGATAAAATCACGGCTGACAGATAAAGAGCAGAAGTCCGCATTTGTTTGTTCGCTTTCTGATTTTTGTGAAATTTTCCAGACCAAGTCGTGGAAAAATGAGCTGCAGCAGCTCAGTGAACTCAGCGGACGAAAGGGAACCATTGTGCTGACCATTCCGCCTGTTGTGGAACATTCCCGCCGTAGGCTGCTTTGTAGTCCGGTATTCGAAATACTGCGTGATCCGGTAATCATGAATATCCGTCAAGGCAATATCCGGAACCTGTACCGTACGCTGAAAAACGGAAAGGCTGAAAGCTGTGAATTCCTGAATACCTTTACAAAGGAGAGGCTTCGTTCCATGCTGCTTCATGTTGTGATGGAGAAGGACGAATTCTATGAGGATGCAATGCTGGATCTGACAGCGGACTATTTGGTTCAGCTTCTCAATAACCGTCAGCTGCAGTGGAATCAAACACCCTTTCATCAGGATTTTCATCCGGATACTGCAACTTATACAGAGCTGTTTTATCAGCTGCGTGATCCCAAGGTGTGGAAATCCCTTCTGGAAATCATGCAGAAGATTCAGGAAACCGGCAGCATCAGCGCATATGTAAG
>JAZQAA010000053.1:0-2951 GCA_045544975.1 Oscillospiraceae bacterium
GTCGGAAATCTTGGGAGCGACACCGGCTGCGTAACCGGAAATGGTATTCAGATAGACGATAGGTGCCTCCTGACTGCCGTACATAATGGTGCTGTCATCTTCACCCATAACACCGAAGATGCCCTTTTCATTGATCTGGCAGGTGCCATCTTCATTCTGGGTCATGTAGCAGGCAGGAACATAAATGTTAAAGGTCTGATACACTTCATCCACAGGATTGGTGCAGTAAGTGACATTCTCCAGAGAATAGTAAGGAACATCCACATACTTTGCCTCGCCTGCGCCTACATAACATACATCATGGTAGACCCATTCAGATGCGTAGGAGCGAATATCGTAGTTTTCATAGCTTTCCGGAACAGGTGCTGAGGTCTGCTGAGGCTTGGTATCCTCATTGCTCTGCTCGCCGGAGCAGGCGCACAGAGACAAAACCAATGCAGCTGCCAGAAGAATCGCAAATAGCCGTTTCATTTTTTCGCTCTCCTTTTTATTGATTTGGGCAATTCACCCACAATTTCTCCACCAAAAGAAATTGTTCTAGCATTATTCTACAAAAACGCTACTTGACAAGCAAATTATTTTCGCTTAAATTTATTGCAGAATACTTATAAATCGAGAGGGTTTGATTTCTTATGACGATACAGATGCTGCGCGAATTCGTGATGCTGGCCGAAATCGGCAACTATGCTGCTGCGGCGGAACCGCTGTTCATCTCTGAAGCTACTCTTTCCAGGCACATCATCGCGCTGGAAAAAGAAATTGGAACCCCTCTGTTCATCCGGTATCCGCGGCACATCGAGCTGACCGAAGCCGGCTTTATCCTGATCCCCTATGCCCGCAAGATCATTGAAGAAGAAAACACCTGCCATGCCAAGATCAAACGGGCACAATCCCAAAGCAAGGTCACGATCAGCATCGGCTGCGACGGTATTCTGGCAAGCTATGGTGCCATGGAACGAATTGCGGAATTTCAGGCAATTCATCCTTCGTACCAGATCAGTATCACCGAATTCAGTTCCTTCACGCTGAAAGAAAAGGTTTCCAACGGTGAGCTTCCCTTTGCCTTTATTGTGGATGACGGAACCCAGAGTAATTCCTTCCAAACCCTTGCCTATACAGCGGATACTCTCGCCGCTGTGTTCTCCCCCGATCATCCACTGGCGTCCCACGACAGCATTCATCTTTCCAAGTTAAGCGAGGAAAATCTGCTGCTCCCCCCTCCTTTTACCATCATGTATGAGCTGTACAGCAAGGTTTTCCATGAATCCGGTTTTACACCCTTCTCAACCATATCCGCCAATCCCGTGGGAGCTCTTGCCGAGCAGATGATCCATGCGAATCTCTGTGTCGGCATTATGCCAATTCAGATTGCCATGCAACATAATGCCAATCTGTACATTCGGGAGATACTTCCCCATCACAGCATCAAAACAGCAGTCATTTACAACCCGGATGCGTTGGACAAAGGCGGCGCATTGTTTCTGGAATTTATGAAGGGAGCATTTGCAGATGAAAACAGAACTGTATGAATATTTTCTGACGCTTGCAGAGAATCGCAGCTTCTCCAAAGCCGCCCAACAGCTGCCTTTCACACAAGCCGCTCTGACGCAGAAGATTCAGCAAATGGAAACCGCCCTGGGTGTCCCCCTTTTTGACCGTACGACACGCAAGCTGGAACTAAGTGAGTACGGAAAAATCATGCGTCCCCACGCCCAGCGGATTGTCCAATTAAAGAACGAAGCCTTAGCCGCAATTTCCCGGCAGCAAGCCATGCAGACCTATGATTTGATCGTAGGTTTTTATCCCACCGCTTCCCGGTACAATTTCGTGGAGAAAACGAATCTGTTCCGCAGTCACCATCCGGAAATCAACACCCACTTCCGGGAATTGCTGCCCGCCGCGCTGATGGAAGCAATGGAACGGGGAGAATTTGACTTCATCATTTGCGAAGAAAGCGACCATGCGCTGCATCCAGACTTTGATCGACTGGAACTTAACCACGATGTGCTGGCTGCCGCGATACCGGCAGCTCATCCGCTGGCAAACTATGAGGAGGTCCTTCTTTCCCAGCTTTCCAAAGAACGGTTTCTCATGCTGCCCGAAAACACCTTCGTGTATCACACCGCGATCTCTGCCTGCAAAGAACAGAATTTCACCCCCTCCATCGCCTACACCAGCTACAGCATCCGAAATATTCTGGAACTGATTGGTCAGGGTTCCGGTGTTTCCTTGCTGGTCAAAGGCCCTGCCAAGTCCTTCCGGATCCCCAATGTATCGATCCTTGACATTTCTCCGCCCATTTCTTCCTCCATCAATCTTCTGTACCGGGAGGACAGGCTGACACCCAAAGGAAAGATCTTTCTTGATTTCATGAAGGAACAGACTGCACACACCACAGAAAGGAGCGCGCCATGAGCAAAAAGCTGTACTGCGGTGCCGGAAAGGCAAATATCACACCACCTGCAGAATTGCTCCCTCTGCTTCCGGGACTCATGAATGCCCGGTTCTCCGGCATTATTTATGATGAATTGTTCGTGCGGGCTATTGCTTTCCGCAGCGAAGAAGCTACGGTTCTCTTTGTCAGCTTCGATTTGGACAAAGCCCCCAATCCTGCCGAAAACCTCGCTGCAATTTCCCAAAAAACCGGTGTCCCCGAGAAGAATGTCCTTTTCTTTGGCGTTCACACCCATACGGCACCGGTCACAAGCATTCGCCCATATGAGGAAAAGAACAGCAAAACATCACAAAGCGCAGAAATCCAGGCAGCCATGAACGCTTATGAAAGTCTGGTGCACGAGCGGATGCTGTCAGCTGTGGAGTCCGCCTTAAACAGTCTGGAGCCTGCGAAAATCGGCTGGAGCACCGGCGAAAGCTATATCAATGTTAACCGCTGCCAGGACTATGCGGTAGAGCTTCCTGATAGCACTGTTCAGCACTGCTGTTCTCTGGGG
>JAZQAA010000054.1:0-1527 GCA_045544975.1 Oscillospiraceae bacterium
AGGGCAACGATTTTGGAGTTGTCCTTGGGTGCATATTCTTTTGCAATGGATTCTGCGTAAATTTTGTCTGTGTTCATTTTATGAACCTCCTTTTCGATTTTACAAGATAATTATACATCGAAAAAGGAGGAAACTGAACAACACATTTTAGAAAATGTGTTGAGTTATAATGTATAAATTCAAATTTACCGATTATCCACACATTCCGGATACAAATCATGCTTTGTCAGCCTGTCAAACGCCACCTGCTCCCACACGGTTCCCTTCTTGCCGTAATTGCAGTAGGGATCAATGGAGATACCGCCGCGGGGGAGGAATTTCCCCCATACTTCGATGTATTTCGGATCCATCAGCTTGATGAGATCGTTCATAATGATGTTCACGCAGTCCTCGTGGAAGTCACCATGGTTCCGGAAGCTGAAGAGGTAGAGCTTCAGGGACTTGCTCTCCACCATCTTGATATCCGGCACATAGGAAATATAGATCGTCGCGAAGTCCGGCTGTCCGGTGATGGGGCAAAGGCTTGTGAATTCGGGGCAGTTGAACTTGACAAAGTAGTCCCTGCCGGGGTGCTTGTTGTCAAAGGTTTCGAGAACTTCCGGCGCATAGTTCTGCGCATACTTTACATTCTGGTTTCCGAGCAGGGTAATATCCTGCATTTCTTCTTTATTTCTGCTCATATTATTCTCCTTTCAGTGCGGGATCCTTCACATGATTCTCCTCAAACGCCTTCGCACGGTCAATACAGGTGCCGCATTTTCCGCAGGGGGTGTCCCCTCCCTCGTAGCAGCTCCATGTCAGATGATAGGGCGCATGCAGCGCAAGTCCCATTTTCACAACCTCCGCCTTCGTCATGCTCACAAACGGCGCATGGACGCGCAATGCCTGTCCGCTGCCCTCAAAAATCGCCGCCGACATTGCCATATTGAAGGTCTCGCTGCAGTCCGGATACGCCGCACCTGCCGCATCATCGGAATGCGCGCCGTAATAGATGTCCGTGCAGTCATTCGAGAGGGCAATGCTTGCCGCCGAAGCGAGGAACAGTCCGTTCCGGAAGGGCACATAGGTCGAAACCGGCTTGCCGTCCGTCCGGGAGAGTTGCTCGGCGTAGGATTCTGTAGGGATTTCCACATCCGAATGGGCAAGGAGCGAGCACTTCGAATCCGCGAAAATCAGGGATAAATCGAGTTCCTTGTAGGCGACACCATAATGCGCGGCGACTGCTCTTGCCGCCGAGAGTTCCTTGTCATGCTTTTGTCCGTAATACATGGACAGGGCGATGACATTTTCTTTTCCGTATTCCTCCACTGCAAGGGCAAGGCAGGTCGTGCTGTCAATACCGCCGCTTGCGAGGACTAATGCTTTGTTCATATATTTTCCTCCATGCTTTCGGAAGCAGGGCAGCTCTGCTTGCAAGCTGTCCTGCGTACAGTTCATTTTCGCTGCGTGTACGGATCTATTATCATAGGGAGACTTGCAGGCGCATCTCACCAGCGCGGGTTCCGCGCACATCCTTCGGGTGCCCAC
>JAZQAA010000055.1:0-9482 GCA_045544975.1 Oscillospiraceae bacterium
CCCGATTACCATGGTAAATGCTGCGCCGATCTTGTCCGCATACTTCATCTGCGCACGCAGACTTCTGCCCATAACATCCGTCTGTGCGGAGATGGCTTCCTTACGAAGTGCAGCTGTGAGCTGCATTGCCTTGGAAGCAGCCGCATCACCCATAGGTACGAAATAAATGCTGCATCCAGGCGATGTGGGCAATTCAATATTCTGGCTGCGAAGGGTAAGAAGCAGGCGTTCAAGACCCATACCGAAACCAAGCGCCGGTGTTTCCTGTCCGCCGAGCTGCTCAATCAATCCATCATAACGGCCGCCGCCACAGACAGTTCCCTGCGCTCCGATGGAAGTGGTGACAAATTCAAATACCGTTTTGGTATAGTAGTCGAGTCCTCTGACAATACGGGGGTCTACGGTATACGAAATACCGAGCAAGTCGAGGTTCTCCTTGAGCTTTGTAAAATGTGTACTGCACTCCTCACAGAGGTAATCCAGAATCTCCGGTGCATCCTTGCCGATTTCCTGACAAATGGGGCTCTTGCAGTCGAGCAGGCGCATGGGATTCTTATCAAGGCGTTCCTGACAGGTTTCGCAGAGCTGATCCTGCGCCTTTGCAAAATGCGCCTTGAGCGCATCATAATATGCCTTGCGGCAGTGCGGGCATCCAATGGAATTGATACGCAGTTCGATATCCTTGAGTCCAAGCTGATCAAGAATCTGCTTGGCAAGACTGATTACCTCAGCATCCGCTACAGGATGCGCAGAACCTGCCATTTCCACACCGAACTGGTGGAATTCTCTCAGGCGACCAGCCTGCGGGCGTTCATGACGGAAGCAGGACAGGATATAGTATACACGCTGCGGGAGTGCTTCATTCAAAAGACCATTCTGGAGCATTGCACGAATGGTTCCGGCAGTTCCCTCCGGTCGAAGCGTAAAGGTGGATTCCTTTGCAGTGACAGTATACATTTCCTTCTGCACAACATCGGTTGTTTCACCAACACCGCGGCAGAAAAGCTCCGTCTGTTCAAAGGTCGGAATTCGGATTTCCTGGAAGCCGTAATTGGATGCGGTTTCACGCAGGAAATTCTCAAGCACCTGCCACTGACTGCTGACAGCAGGCAGGATATCCTCTGTTCCGTTCGGACGTTTCAAAAGTGCCATAGATACCTCCAATAAAAAAGTCTGCTGAATGGATCCGTATTCCTACTCATTCTACACAGGCACGGACACAATAACAGCAGACTTGTATGTTTCCTTAGATTGTGGGGTTGCCGATCTCTCTCCAATCGAGATCGCCGCGCTCCAATGCCATGATCAGTGCTTCACCGGTTGCAATATTGGTAGCAACAGGGACATTGTGCACATCGCACAGACGAAGCAGATCCATATCATTAGGCTCGGATGACTTTGCTGTAATCGGATCACGGAAGAAAAGCAGAACATCAATTTCATTGCAGGAAATTCGTGCTCCAATCTGCTGTCCGCCGCCCTGAGAGCCGCTCAAATACTTCTGGATGGACAGACCGGTAGCTTCGCTTACTAATTTTCCGGTTGTTCCCGTTGCGCAAAGATTGTACCGTGAAAGAATTCCGCAATAAGCAATGCAAAACTGCACCATCAGTTCTTTCTTGGCATCATGTGCGATTAAGGCTATTGTCATACTTCTCATTCCCTTCTGCCGCAGCTGCGGCCTTTTATAAATTTAGGCTTTACTTGATTACCAACGGCATGAACTCGCCGTTCAGTCGCTTGGAAATTGCATCAAATGCTGCAAGGCTGGGGGCATTGGTCGGGATCGGAATACCCTTACCGGTTGCCTCAGTCAGAGAAAAGTCCTCAGGAATCACACCAAGCAGCTGGATACCAATGGTATCAATGATCTCATCAAGATTTTCAATCAGATGACTGCTGATGTTCTTCTTGCTAAGCTTGTTAATGATCAGACGCTGTCTCTTATTGCCGCGTCTGTAGAATTCATCGGACATCATCGTTGCATCACGGATACAAATCGGATCCGGTGTTGTCACAACAAGAATCAGGTTTGCCTGCTCTACAATATCAAAAACATGGGAGTTGATTCCGGCACCTGTATCAATGATAATAAAATCAAAATACTTTCTGATACGGCGGCAGATGTCAACAATCTGTTCAGCGTTTACAGTCATGAACGGATCCTTGGGGGCACAGAGGATATTCAGATTGCTTGCGCTCGGAACATGGGCAACTGCATCGAGAATTTCCTTCTTACCGGACAGTACATCACCAAGGTCATACTGTACATTGCCTGCCATGCCAAACATGATATCCATGCAGCGCAGACCGAAGTCCAACTCAATAATCAGTGTACGATTGCCCTGCTTAGCCAGGGTGTATCCCAGGCCATAACAAATGGACGATTTACCCGTTCCGCCCTTACCGGATGTAATTGCAATCAGCTTTGGATTTTTTGCCATGAAATAATCTCCTTTCCTGAGTTCTTTACGAACTCTTCCCCAATCTGCCTTATAATTTACTTAGCAGTTTCTAATTGCTATTTATTTACAAACATGCCTACTTATTATTATACCACAAATACACATTTTGTCAATTTATTGCGTGCATTCCAGAACAAAATTGTGAAAAATACTGTATTTTCACCTGTGAAAATTATTGAATTTCACGAAAGAAATACATAATTGCCATGCACATTACTCAATTCCATAATGCTGATCATAGAGTTCCAGAATGGAACGAATCATATACTTCGAGTACTCGCCGCCTTCAATCACACCGGCAAAGGCAATCTGCGGATCATCGGCAGGTGCATAACCGATAAACACAGAGTCCTGTACGCGGCTTTCCACCTGTGGTGTACCTGTTTTAATGGCAACACTATAGCCGAGATTTTCCAGAGAGTATTCCTCGGGCATATTGTTCGTAGATGCAAGAATCATACCTTGTTCGATATAATCATATACATAGTTGTAATTCAGACCAATGGATTCAGCAACAGTTGGTTGTGTCTTGAGAATACAGTTTTCCATATTATAATCCCAGATACTGTCAACAAGATAGGGTTCATAGCGGACGCCCTGATTAGCGATTGTACAGGCGACATTGGCAAGCTGCAGCGGTGTCACAGAAGTTTCACCGTTACCGATACCCGCCTGCAAAACCTGACCGACTGTCCACGGAATTCCCAGTTCTTTATAGCGATCCGGAGTTGCCATATATCCGGCAGAATCCATTGTTTCCAATCCTGTATGCTGTCCGATGCCGTAGAGATGTGCATAATCGGCAATACGATCAATTGTCAGATGACGGGACAACTCATAGAAATAGGAGTTACAGGAAACCATCAGCGCACGCGCCATCGAAATATCATAATGCGTGCCGGTACAGCCATATTTTGTATCAATATAGAAATACTCCTTTTCACAATAAAAGTTTGTACCGCCATTCACAATACCTTCATTCAGTCCGGCTGTTGCAGTAATGGTCTTAAATGTGGAGCCCGGACGGTACAGACCCATGGTTGCACGATTGAAAAGCGGGTCATTTTCGGCATTCAGAAGATCCGTATAATACTCGGAATAATCGAGCAGATTATAGGTCGGACAGGTTGCCTCACCAAGTACTGCACCGGTTTTCGCATCCAGTACAACAAGCGCACCGTTTGTCACATGATTACCACTCAACTCCGGTTTCTGATTGATGGAATGGAAATTATCAATGAAATCCTCCAGGATTGTCTGCAGTCCGCGCTGAAAATCCCCGTCCACAGTCAGCATGACGGTATTGCCGGCTACTGCGGCCTGGGTTACCTCATCGGATACCATGATACCATTTTCAAAGGTGATGGTACGAACACCCTCGGAGCCTTGAAGCTGTTCCTCCATAGCCTTTTCAATGCCGCTGATTCCGACAATGGCATCAAGAGAATAGCCAAGTGCAAGGTATTCCTCCGCATTCTCAGCATAAATCGGGCCTGTCATACCAATTTCATGAGGAACCACATCGCCGACCTCAATCACGCGTTCCGCCTTTACCTGAATTTCCACGCCACGAAGTTCAAGTGTCAGTTCGGAAATTGCTGTAATCGTACGCATGGTAATTCCAGTGGCAAGCTCAAAACGATTGCTGATGGAAAAATCATGGTCGAGCATCGTATAGCGGATTCCCGCAATGATGCGTTTTTGTTCCGGAGTATAGTCATCAGAGATATGGTAATCCTCCGACATGACATCAATACAGTTCTGTGCAGTCGCATAATTATTGACACCGATATCCGCCTTCATGGAACTGATTTCGGCTTCCGATGCTTCTGCATTAAACGAGAAGGGAGCTGTCGTTGAAATAGGGAGTGTATCCTCCCATTCAATACCATCCTCTTCCAGAATTTCAGCAAGCCGCAGAACAATTGCATTCGCCTGCTCATGATCGGACGGGAAACTCTTACCATCAATCCAAACAGCATAGCTGACTGTATTACCGACCAATGTTGTACCGCTTGCATCCACAATCTCGCCGCGCGTTGCAGCGATGGACTGGGTATACTCACTGGTAATTGTTCTGATCTTTGTATACTCCTCTGAGTTGACAACCTGAATTTTCATCAGGCGCATCGCACAAAGAATGGCACAGATCAGCACCATGAGTACTGCAAGTGACATTTTGATATAATCAGAAAGTGTTTTCATTGACTCTCTCCTTACATGAGTCTCTGTATACGGAATCAATCCACATAAACAGAACCAAGCTTGGTTTTTTCAAGAACATGAACCCTTCTGTTTTTGCAGATCTTAGCAATCCATTTTATAAAATAATAGATTGGAATTGTACTCAGCAGCGTTAAGCCTCCGCCAGGAAGAATGATCTCTGTATAAATCAGGATTACATGATCATGTCCCCAGATGGCATGGTAGAACAGAAAATCGAGATATCCCTGCACCAGAACGACAATACCTGTCACCACAAGAATGTTGATCAACTTCTGGCGCAGCAGGTAATTATACAAAAGCGATACTGCTACACAAGCCACAACAAGCCAGATAGCATTATAGCCAATCAGCTTTCCGCAGGAAATGTCCAGAAGCAAGCCGCAAATTGTACCAACTGCCATTGACTGTATTTCGCCGGTATGGGAAGAAATACAGACAGCGAGCGGGATCAGCAGCAATGGCTTGAGTCCTGTTCCGGCAGTGGAAACGACAAAGGAAAAGAGGATCAGAAACAGGAACACAATCCACTGAATTGTCTGCAGAAAATAGTATTTCCGGCGTTCTGCTTTACTTCTGCTCAGTGCCATTACGCTCTTCCTTTCCATCAAAGTCCGTAATTACCACAACCATGCGCAGATGATTCAGATCCGCTGCTGGTTTTACTTGCGCATAAGCAGCAAGACCACTGTCATCAAGACCAACCTCACTGACATAGCCAATGACATAATTTTTCGGGAAATAGCCGTTCTCACCCGTTGTCAAGACTACTTGGTTTTCCGCACTTTTCGTTCCGATCTGCAGGTAATCCATATGCGTTTTGCCATCGCGTGATGCTGATACATCACCGCATACAACACCTGTTTCCCGTGTGCTGCTGTTATATGCTGCAACTGCCACATCGGGGGACAGGATTGTAGAAACTGTAGCAGTATCAGCACTCACCTCAGTGATAATACCCACAAGTCCCTGTACAGTAACAACGGGATCATAAAGTGCAATGCCATCGTTGGTTCCGCTGTCAATCATGAAAGCATTGTAAGGATCGTTTGTGACATAACCAATCACCTCACAGGGAGAAGAAAGGGTGTAGTCCGTATGTTCCTCCTTGATACCGATGAATTCCTGCAGCTCTGCCAGCTCTGCCTTTGTTGATTCATAATCAGCGAGCTGGGCATTGAGTGAAGCGATTTCTTCCTTCAAAGCTTGATTTTCCTGATAATAGGCATCTGCATCCGTGTAGATACCCAGAACATATTCTACCTTTTCTGAAATTGCGTTGGATGCACGCTGAAACGGCATAACAAGAGATTTGAACACGCCGATACTGCTGATGGTATAGCCGCCTACAAACACGGCATAAAGCATAACTCCAATCAGCAAAGCAAGCACAAAAAGGATGATTTTACACTTTGTGCTCTTAAAGAAATTGGCCATCTGCCGCTCCTTTCTCTATGTATTCCGGAATGATCCGGGGATACGATTGCTCAGAATGAATAGAGCAGAGTCCACCGGCGCAATCGGCAATCCGTCGGACTCTGTCAGCTCTGCGTTTCAGACTTACTTTTCGTAATACTTCATGTATTCCACCAGAGTATCCTGGTATTTTTCCATATTCTCAAGCACCTTTCCGGCACCCTCTGCAACACAGTCAAGAGGATATTCGGCGAGGTATACAGGAATACCGGTTTCACGGTTAATCAGCTTATCCATGCCGCGCAAAAGCGCACCGCCGCCGGCAAGTGTAATTCCCTGATCAATAATATCCGCGGACAGCTCCGGCGGTGTTTCTTCCAGAGTGGACTTGATTGCATCCACAATTCTGGAAAGCGGTTCCGCCATGGCATCACGGATTTCAGCTGAAGAAACAGTGATATTCTCCGGCAGACCATTGAGCAGATTTCTGCCCTTTACCTCCATACTTTCCTCATTCTCACTTGGGAAAGCAGAGCCGATCGTGAGCTTGATATTTTCTGCAGACCGTTCACCGATCAGAAGATTGTACTTTTTCTTGATGTAATTGATAATTGCTGCATCAAACGCATCTCCTGCGCAGCGCACAGAACGGGATGCTACAATTCCGCCAAGGGAAATCACCGCTACTTCACTCGTACCGCCGCCGATATCCACAATCATACTGCCGGATGGCTCCGTTGTCGGAAGACCAGCCCCGATTGCAGATGCCATCGGCTCTTCGATGATCGATACATGGCGTGCTCCCGCCTTCTCCGTTACTTCCTTGACTGCATTTCGTTCTACTGCAGTAACACCGGAAGGAATGCAGATAATGACTCTTGCTCGGGTAAACATGGTGCCCTTGAGGGCTTTATGGATGAACTCCTGCAGCATAGTAGCAGTCAGTTCGAAATCTGCAATAACGCCTTCCTTCAAAGGACGGACTGCAACAATGGAACCGGGCGTCCTGCCGATCACCTGTTTTGCATCCTTACCGACATAGCGTGCCTTTTCCGTTCTTGTATTCACTGCAACAACGGATGGTTCACGCAGAATAATTCCCTTGCCGCGCATATACACAAGTGTATTGGCGGTTCCGAGATCAATACCAATATCCTTTGTAAACATTGTCTTTCTCCTTTTGCTTTTGAAACTTCACAAAAATTCTCTGCATTCTATTATACCATTATTCACGACAGTAAACAAGGTTTTTTTCTGAATTGTAATGAAATATTTCGGAAATATCCACTTTTTAAAATTTCCGGAGCACTCGATATGTATTACTTCACAATGATGGATGCCAGCTTCGGAAAACTGAAAATTGCCACAAGAATCAGAAGCACCTGCGCAATGCAGACCTGCAGCTGGATTCCAAATGTCAGAATCATCACGCGCAAATCAAGCTGACAGGTGGAAAGACCAACGCTATAGGTTTTTCCAAGCCATTCGAAACCGGGCAGTGTTGCGGTGGTTTCACCGATCAGACTGCCAAGGAAAATTGCTGCTATGAGCAGCGCAAACATTAATAAGGCTCGTTTCATAACTCATATCTCCTCTTCTTTTTACATTCCGCTGGAACCGAAGCCGCCGCTTCCGCGATCGGTTTCTTCCAGTTCTTCCGCTGTCTCAATTTCCGGAATCAGCACCGGCGTCACAACCAGCTGGGCAATCCGCATACCCGGTTCTACAGTAAACTCTTCCTTACTGAGATTATGCAGGGGAACCTTGATTTCGCCCCGATAATCACTGTCAACGACGCCAACGGCATTGGCAAGTGTAATGCCATGCTTGGATGCGAGACCGGAACGAGGGAAAATCAGCAGCGCAGTTTCCTCCTCCGAAGGCTGTACAGCAATTCCAGTCGGAATCATAAGGGTTTCACCCGGATGAATCGTTACAGACTGTTCCAGACAGGCATGGAGATCTGCTCCAGCACTGGCCGCAGTAGCACGGGTCGGCATGATTGCAGTCTCTCTTAATTTCTTCACATAGAGTTTCATGAAAGACCTCCTTTGAAATACAAACCATTCGTACGGTCATCCGGCACAGTACCTTCTCCAGTCCGATAGGCTTCAAGAACAGATTGCATCTGTACTTTGGATTCCGTTGTGAAGTACAGATCAAAGTAACGAAGATTCCTGAACTTTGCAAGCTTGTCTGCAAGCCAGAGTGTTCTTGCATTGCACAATTCCGTATAATTACCGCTGCAAATGAGCGGAAAATGCTGACCTGTACGATCGGTCATATAGCAATCTTTTTGACGACAGCCTTCCTGTGCACGGATCGGACAGAGACGCAAAAGCATCATGGGCAGTCTTCCATATAGATAGCCGCCGCAGGGAAAGCTTGCTCCAAGAGCAGAGAGCTGGGTATGACGCAATTCAAAAGAAGCTGTCACATCCTGTAATCCCTGAGAGAAAAGTGAGTGCGCTGTATGAGTATTCGCACAATTCAGTCCAAAACCGCCATGCAGCTCATAGCCGAGCTTCTTTCCGATACGGATATCCGCAAGATTATGGCACACAAGATGTGTAAAGCCCTTGTTTTTGAATTCTGCAAGCTGATTAGAATATTTCTCTTCATTCTCGATAATCCGCGGTGCTTCGAGCCAGATCGACTCCGTTGGCGTACAGGAATCCGCAAGACGCAGCGGGACACAGAGAATATGCGGATTTTGCAGTGCATAAGAAAGCTGCTCAGCCGTATGCACATGGAGCCGGGGCTTTGGTTCTTCTGCAGAAATGGCAGGCATGCATTCCTGCTCCGGGCAGGAAATCTCCATATAGACAGGAGTATTGGCAGCCGCACGTTTCTCGTACAGTGCTTCGACAGCATCCCGGCGCATTGCATTGCACTGGGATGCAGGAATGATCAGTCCATCCGGATTGGAAAGTCTGATTTCTCCGGCTTCAAAAATCGTATCTCCAAGCTTCTGCAAATGTTTTTCCAGTAAAGCCTGGTTGAGCGGCGTTCTGGAAGCCTTCTCCGGTACTTCTCCGGTGATGGTAACACAGTTGCCATGGCTGTCCGATGCGGTCAGGACGGCTGGTGTATTTTCAAGAAGCTGCATGGAAAAATCAATGCAGTCTGTTTTACGCGCCTTGCGGTAGGATTGCTGCAGATCCTGCAGAACCTTCTGCGCAGCAAGAACATCTTCTTTTCGGCGGAAACCGAACATTTCCTGCTTTTTTCCGGTAAAATAGCCATCCGTGAAACCGCTTCTTGAGAAAACGGATCGCAGTGTTTCCAGATCGGGCTGCTCACCGTCAAGTGCTGCCCGCAGTGCTGTTACTGCAGCAGCCACATATTCAGGGCGTTTCATTCTGCCTTCAATTTTGA
>JAZQAA010000056.1:0-3266 GCA_045544975.1 Oscillospiraceae bacterium
TTGCGGCGGCATTGTTTCCGCAATCCATGCCGTATATTCTGACTGTGGCGGGTATTGTCGGTACTGCGGCTCTGGACACGGTGAGCGAAAGAATCAAGGATAAATTCGATCATAAAGACGGTTTTTTCGCAAAAGTCGAGCAGATCTATCACGATGAGTTGACAAAAGCTCTCGCAAAAGGAGAAGTCGGAGCTGATGGCTTTTCACCGCAATATGAACATTTCAAAAGATATTGCGAGCTTTGTGCCGATGAAAAGCTGGAAATCACATTGGCGGATAACGACAGTGTTGAGCATTGTTTTTCAGAAGCCAAGGTAACACAGATTATCGGAAAAAACAAAACTGTTGGTGCATTAGACAGTGATTGCGTTACTAAGACGGCAGCCGAAATTTTTGCTGCTGTCGAGGAAAGAATTACAAACGATACAACATTAGCACCGACGTACTGGAGCATTAAAAATAGTAAGGATACACAGGAACTGCGAACGGCTTTGGAGGGAAAGCTGGATTACAAAGGCACCCTCCCCGCCTACTTCGACACCGCTTCCCTGCCGGAGCTGCAGGACAAATGCAGCGGTCTGTACTATCTGAATAAGAATATCGGACTGCATGGCAGAGAAGCGGAAAAAGAACGCATCCGAACCTTTATCGGCGGTGACGAGCCTGTGCGTATCTGGTGCATTGCCGGTGATGGCGGCGTGGGCAAGAGCAAGCTTGCGTGGTATGCGGCGGATGAATGCAGGGATGTCTGCACGCCGGTGTGGCTGGATGACACAGCATTCACAAATCTTCTTGCCATCACTCCCGCACTGACCGATCCGCCCTATCACAAGACGGTGCTGTTCATCTGCGACTACGCCAACACCAAGCAGGAAAAGCTGTGTCAGCTCATCCGGCATATGCGGAATTCCCGCTATACCTGCCGTTTCCTGCTCCTTGCACGACTGCCGCAGTGGTATGAGAACTTCCGAGAGAACGAGCAGGGAATCGCTGATTGCTTCTGGCGTGATTCCAGTGGATTTGTAAAAGCTCTCGACCTTTCGCAATGCCTGCTTCCGGACAAAGCCTGTCAGAAGATCGTGCAGGAATACTGCGATACTAAGGGAAAAACGCTCACAGCGGACGAGGTGGACCGCATCATTGCACATGCACGTTCTCTGGAATCCAGCGAGAACCACCGGAAAATGCGTTGTCTGTACCTCCTGCTGACGGCGGATGCCTATCTGGAAAATAAAGACGGCGAACTGCATCACTGGAAAGCGGAAGATCTGGTAAATCGCTACATAGACCGCTCGGTCAAACAGCTTGAAAAGCTCTACCCCAAAGAGATCGTCGCTTCCGGTATGCGTCTGCTGGCTCTGGCGACGGTGCTGGGGGGATTGGATATGAAACAGAAATACTCTGAAGCGATTCAAAACGATATTTCCGCAATCAGACGGCATTTTCCTGCAAAAAAGGATCTTCGGAACTTCCTCTGTGAGCTGAGTGACACACAACAGCAAGACATCATCATCCAGCCGCTTTACCCTGATATTGTGGGTGAGTATCTGTTCCTTTCCCAGTACAATGATCTGTGGGAAGAAGCAGAAGAATGGAACACCCTCATCCTCGAAAGCGACCACGCCGCAACCTGCCTGCACCGCTGTCTGCATGACTGGACGGGCGAAGAGCTGATGCGTGCCGCCCTGCTTGCAATGGCAGAAACGGACGCTGTGAAAATACAGAGAATCATTCGTGACGCACTTGTGGAGCAGTACCACGCTGAAACGAGCCGCAGACTCCTTGCCCACATGAAAGCCGCGTATGAAGCACAGCCCTCTGCGGAAACCGCAGCACCCTATTCCCGTGGTATAGATCATCTGCATAGCATCACGCACGCTCCTGCACTGCTGGAAGATGGGCTTGCACTGGCGGAATCGCTGGAGGGGCGGGAGACTGAGGATACTGCAGCGGTCTATCACAATATTGGCAATATGTATCACGATAGGGGCGATTATGACAATGCACTGGTGCAGTATCAAAAATCCTTGCAAATTAAAGAAAAAGTCCTTGACACGGAGCATCCCGATACTGCGACCACCTACAACAATATCGGTGCGGTGTACAAGGCAAAGGGCGATTATGACAATGCACTGGTGCAGTATCAGAAAGCTCTTGCAATCCGTGAAAAAGTCCTCGGCACGGAGCATCCTTCTACTGCCATCAGCTACCACAACATCGGCACGCTTTATGTACAATTGAAAGACTACCCGAAAGCCCTTGTCTGCCTGAAAAAAGAGTTTTCTGTCTTTGCACCGAGAAAGCATCCGTATGCAAAGGAATCACTTGGTTGGATTCTTGGTGTTGTCAGTGAACTGCCGGAGGAGGAGCAGGGAGCTGTGATGGATGAGGTACTGGGGGTGGAAAATGCAAGGGAGATACTTGTAGAATTGTTAAGCGAACTAAGTGAATAACCCGAAAGCCATGACTTCCCCAAAAAGGTCATGGCTTTTCTGTGTTTGCCCACTCTCTATTTGTTGCAATCTGGCGGGATTTGTGATATAATGGAAGATAAGTTATTGTATATTTCGGTTTCTCCAACGGCGATCGCTGCATATACAGATGAAATCCACCATTGAAAAGGAGCAAATTATGGCTGACATCAAAAAAGAACAGGAACGTGATGAACTTCACAGAGCAATATGGAGCATTGCCGACGATCTTCGTGGCAGCGTTGACGGATGGGATTTCAAGTCCTACGTCCTCGGCACGATGTTCTACCGCTTTATTTCCGAAAATCTGACTTCATACATCAATAAGGGCGAGTGGGAAGCTGGCAACCCTGATTTCAACTATGCCGATATGTCCGATGCTGACGCAGAAGAAGCAAGGGCAGGACTTGTGGAAGAAAAAGGCTTCTTCATCCTCCCATCAGAACTGTTCTGTAATGTATGCGAGAAAGCAGAGGACGATGAACAGCTCAATGAAACGCTTGAAAAGGTGTTCAGCCACATCGAAGAATCCGCAAAGGGCAGTATTTCCGAAAACAGCTTTGCAGGACTGTTCGACGATTTCGATGTGAACAGCAACAAGCTCGGTGCGACTGTTGCAAAGCGTAATGAAAAGCTCGTCAAGCTCCTTGACGGCGTGAAGGATATGTCCCTCGGCGATTACAAGGACAACACAATCGATGCATTCGGCGATGCTTACGAATATCTCATGACGATGTATGCTTCCAATGCAGGCAAGAGCGGCGGCGAGTTCTATACACCGCAGGAGGTTTCCGA
>JAZQAA010000057.1:0-1534 GCA_045544975.1 Oscillospiraceae bacterium
ACCTGCTGTGCAGTTGCTTCATCATAATGGGTCATGAGCAGAAGGCTCTGCATGATGGTTTCCTTTGCAAGTTTTGCCATGCGGATGGATGCCAGGTTACATTCTGCGATTGCAACGGAGGGTGTTGCCAGCAGGCGCTTGTCGATGATGCCTTCCTGATCTTCTTCATCAATTTTCTCTTCCTTATCGGGCAGTACCTTGTTTGCAATCAGTACAAGATACTTAGAGAAGGGGAACAGCAGGATGGAGGTGGAAACATTGAAGATACTGTGGACTACTGCGATACCTGCTCCGTTGATGGCCTGATCTGTGATTGCCAGAGCGATAATTGCATCCACAATCAGGTACAATGTCAGCCAGAATGCCGTACCGATCAGGTTGAAGATTACATGGATGACTGCAACCTTCTTAGCATTGCGGTTTGTGCCGATGCTGGAGATCATCGCAGAGATACAAGTACCGATGTTCTGACCCATGATGATCGGAATAGCCATGCCATAAGTAACCGCGCCAGTTGTCATTGCCAGTGTCTGCAGGATGCCGACAGATGCAGAAGAACTCTGAATGATTGCGGTTACAACGGCACCGATCAGAACGCCGATCAGAGGATTATTGAAGGCGGTCATGAGGTTGGTGAACTCCGGCATATCGGAGAGCGGCTCTACTGCATCGCCCATCATTTTCATACCGTACATCAGAACGGCAAAGCCAATCATAATGCTGCCGATGTCCTTCTTGCGAACACTCTTTGCCATCATAATCATGAAAGCACCAATCAGTGCAAGCACGAGGGAGAAGTACTTCGGATTGAGCAGGTCAATGGCAAGGCTGCCCTCCAGACCTGCAAGACTCAGGAGCCATGCGGTAACGGTCGTGCCGATGTTGGAACCCATAATCACACAGACCGTCTGACCGATGTTCATGATGCCGCTGTTGACAAGACCAACCAGCATAACGGTCAGTGCAGAAGAGGACTGAATGATCGCGGTAACACCGAGACCCAGTACAAGTGCCTTCAAGGGACTGGAGGTCAGCTTTTTCAGCAGCTGCTCCAGCTTACCGCCAGCCATTTTTTCAAGACCTGTGGACATGATATGCATTCCGTAGAGGAAGAATGCAAGACCGCCGCCCAGAACTATGATTTCAAGAATACCCATAAGAATTCGTCCTTTCGATTATGCATTTTGCATTTATAGTATAACCTGAAAAGATAAAATCTGATAGCATGGTTTTGTAAAATCTCCGCAGGATTTATTAAATCCTTGTTAAGTGAAGCGTTCTGTTTTGCGTTGACTTATCCTGAAAACTGTGGTATAATGGATTTGTTGTTCAAAGAATACTATGAATTGATTGCATGGATAGATTGTGAAAAGGAAGAACTATGAAGAAATTTAAGGTGATTGATCTGTTTGCCGGTGTCGGCGGACTGACCTATGGTTTTGCTCATCACGAGAGCTTTGACATTGTCATGGCGAATGAATTTGAAAAGGATATCGCAGCGGCCTATCAGCTCAATCATCCAGGCGTGGAGATG
>JAZQAA010000058.1:0-4488 GCA_045544975.1 Oscillospiraceae bacterium
CTCCTAAGACCGCTTGGCCTCCGACTTGTAGCGGATCAGCTGGCGCACAGCAACCATCACACGCCCCTTATTCGTCAGGAACTTGCCATTCTCTGGGGGCGGATACTGCGCCATATCGGTGGTACTGCATTTATGGCAGACAAAATCGGATAGAAACAGGTGCTCTATGGATTCCGTAATATGGTGGAATGAAATGCCGAACCGTGAGAGCTTATACGCGCTGAAAAACACATCCTTCTCACGAATGCTCAGACGCATGATTTCTGCAAGTCGCTTAACAGTACTCATATCAGCAGGCAAGGATATGCCGGTTCTCCATTTGCTGAAGAGGGATTTATTGATACCAAGCTGTGAGCAGATATCCACTGCACGAAGCTGGTACTGCTGCAGCATTTCATCAAGGACTTCACTGAAATAGGTCACTCGTTCTTTCACCTCCAAAAAACACTTTACATTTATGTATATTATAACACAATTCCATTTTTTTGTAAAGCTTTTTTCAAAAACAAAACAATTTACGAAAGAAAGAAAAATCCTGCAGAGGCAACTCTGCAGGATTTGGTGATTTATTCTGTTTTATGAAGCTTCCGGTTACGGCATTCCATGATGCGAAAAAGCACTGCTGCTGCAGCAAAGAGCCCGCCTGCTGCCCAATACACGGTTGTCAGGCGATTGGTGGTACCGTAGATTTCCAGAACGCCCTGCACAATACTGCCGACCGACCATGTGGCCATCGCGGAATGCCAGGCATTTCTGACGCGTTTGCCCGGAAGGCTGCAGTGTTCGGACAGTCCGATCAGAAGTGCAGGCAATGCACCGCCTGCAAGCGAAAAACCGAACGCATAGAGCATGGCATAGGAATAGACACCATGGCTGAACAGCTCATAAATGCCGCCGAAAAACGCAAGTCCCACAGCGGCAATCAGGTAGACTCTTGCAGTCGAAAGTGCAAGCCGCCGATCAGCGGTCATATCCGACATAGACAATATCGCTCACCCGTCTTTCTTCAAAATCCCTGCCGTTTGCAGTGGGCTTGTTGACAATTTCTCCGGCGAAATACATGGTTGCGGAGCCGCCGCCATCGAGATTATAGGCAGTTGTGACACCGAGCCCCTGCATGAACTCCGCAAGCTGATGGAGGGATAGGCCCTTGCTTTCCTCCGTTCGGCCATCGGAGCACACAAATACATAGTGCAGCGGATCATAGATGCCGATTGCGGTTCGAGGATTGCTTTCCTTGGCTCTTCCGACCTCCTCGCGCGCAGTCACCATCACTTCTCCATCATGGTATAGCGCAGGTCCAAAGGACAGCACATGACGGACACCCTGTTCTACGAGATCTTCAGCAGAAATATCGCGCTCCTGAAAAATCGTGAAGGAGCCATCCTCCATGATGGCAAGATCCTCCCGATCCTCCGCAGGCTCATCCCGGTAAATCACACCATCTGCGATCACATAACCCTCTGTCTGTGCACCGTAAAAATCCCCGTTCACAGCAAAAATAGCATCATACTCCTCCGCAATATCCGAGGTCTGATCCTTGATATTCCTGCCAAACGAATCATCTGCAAATCCACGCTGCAGGTAGGCAGGATCGTTGACAACCACATCCACCACATAGATCTCTGTATCATAATCACGATGATGCGTCAGCGTGATGGTCATATTTTCGTCCTCATAGCGGTTTTCCGTCAGGACATACTCCTCAGGCACCGGCTCCCCAGCAGATGATGGGGCATCTTCAATATCTGCATAGGCTCTGGGGAGTACAAAGGTATCCAGCAGCGCATAGGCAGTGAACACCGCCAGGGCTGTCCCGAAGCAGATACCGTAACGAGTATTGGGATTCCAGAATTTCATGCTTACTCATTCTCCTTTATTCACCGCGCGAACGGAATACCAGACTTCTCTGAATCAGCCAGCTGGCAGCAAAGAGCATAACCTCCACAAGCAGCTTTGCGCCGAAGGGATTCAGCTGCAGCACAGCCGTCAGCAGGTGAAGAAGAGCCGTATTGCAAATCAGTATCCCTGCAGCCAGCAGCGCATAGCGAAGTGCGCTCTGCAGGAGAGAGTCCTTCGAGCGGAACACAAGCCTGCGGTTCACCGTGAAATTCACCGTTGCGCTGATCAGGCGTGCAGCGACATTGCACAAAAGCGTCAGCTTCTCTCCCAAAAGCAGCAGCAGAAAGCTGAAGCAGACAAAGTCCACAAGAAATCCCAGAAGCGAGGATGCTGAGAATTTCAGGATTTCCACATATACACGAACAGAATCACGAATCGCGTGAAAATGTGAGCCAGCGTTGTTATTGATATAGATTGTCGCAATCGGGATTTCGCGCAGCGGAATTTTCCGCTTTGCAAATTCCATCAGAACATTCATCTCATACTCATACCGCTCGCCCGGTACCTCAAGCAGCAGGGGGAGCATGGAAATATGGGAAGCGCGAAGACCGGTCTGCGTATCATAAATTTTCTGACCTGTTACAAGTGAGAACACCGTTCTTGTCACCGCATTGCCAAAACGGCTTCGAAGCGGCGAATCCGCCGATTGCTTGCGGCAGCCGAGTGCAAAGACCTTCGGTTCTCTTTCGACAAGCTCGCAGAGTTTCATCGCATCATCCAGACGATGCTGCCCGTCACAGTCAAGCACCACAACGGAGCATTCCTCCGTCCCGTGACTGGAGAGAATCTCGGAAAAGGCGCATTTCATAGCATAGCCCTTTCCCCGGTTCTCCGGATAGGAAATAACATGGGCGAACTCTCGCGCTCTTTCAAAGAGTGAGGCATATGCCTGTCCGCTGCCGTCATCCACAACAACGCATTCAAATGACTGCTCCGCAGCCGCTCTGATCAAATCAAGCATCTGCTCCTCCGGCTCATATGCCGGAATGACAGCAATGCGCTTTGCCATGATATTCCCTCCTTCATGGGTTTTGATTTTTTCCATCTGTTATTATAGCATGCTTGCAAGCAAATTGCAAGCCTTCGCGGATAATATGACAAAATTGTCATAGAAATTCCCCAATTCTGTGCGGCATTGTTTATTTTTCCATGCAAAAAGATCCCCTGCATAAGCAGGGGATCTTTACTTGTTAGTTCACTTGATTTTCATCAGAATCAGGAATTAGTCCTTCTTCTTGGAAACCATAGCTACGCCACCCAGAACAGCGATTGCTGCTGCTGCGCCTACGATCGGCAGAACATCAGCGGAACCTGTTGCAGGAGAAGCTGTGCTGGACTCAGGAGCCTTTGTAGCTTCCTCAGTCGGAGCCTCAGTTGTAGGAGCATCTGTTACTTCCTCAGTTGTAACCTCTTCAGTTGTTACTTCCTCAGTTGTGGGCTCTTCAGTTGTGGGCTCAGTTGTCTCCTCAGCCTCGATAGCTACGAAACCGTCTGTCCAAGAAACTGTGCCGAGCTCAACATGGTTTACACCGTCTACAGTGTTGTTCCAGATGTGGAGCTTTGTGTTCTCTTCAACATAGTTGATGGTGTAAACCTCGCCCTCAGCAGCAGTTGCCGGAACAGTTACCAGAACCATCAGGATGTTCTCAGAGTAATCGTCAACCTCAGAGGATGCCCATGTGCACCATGTCAGCTGGCCATTAGTAGATGTAGTCATCTTCCAGTCCAGAGCTTCGCCATATGCTTCAGCCTTCTTGCTTACAGAGAAAATCTCGAATGTGCATCTGTCATCAACAACTACACCGAACTCTGCAGCTGCAACACCTGCGTTCTCAACGAGTGTTACATAGATCGGAACCTGATAACCGTCTGTTGCTGTATCAGCGTCCATAGCTGCCAGCTCTTCCAGAGTTACAGTGTACTGATCGATCTCGATTGTTACGCCGCCCTCTGCTGCGGAAGCAGAAACGGATGCTGCACAAGCTGCCAGAGACATTGCAGCTACAGCTGCCATAGCCTTCTTAAAGTTAATCTTCTTCATTGTGGTTATTTCCTTTCAAATAAATTTTATATGCATACGCCGCGCCGTCTGCACGGCGTATAACATTCATTTAGGGGGTTTTACTTAGCCAAGGATCTCTGCCCAGATCTCTGCTGCAGGACGATCTTCAGTACCGGTGATCGCTGCGAACTGCAGGATATAGGAAGCATCATTGGAGTCGAGCAGAGTAGAATCATGGAACATATCCTCATCTGTTACCTCTGCCAGGAAGAATGCGAAGTACTCAAGTACCTCATCATCTTCTGTGTAGATCACTGCATCTGTGTTACCGCCGCCGTATTCAGCTGCAAACTGCAGAACATAGGAAGCGTCATTTGCATCAGCTGCGCCATCCAGGTTAGCATCGCCCTTTACGCCGATGTAAACCTTTACAGCAGTACCTTCAACCAGTACGCCGTCATAATATACATCCAGCTCAATTGCTGTGTAATCTGTGCCTACCTCAGCATAAACCTGAGCAGGTGTCAGACCGTCAATCGGGCCAACCTCTGCGGATGTGCCAAAGGAGAACAGGCTGTAGTCAA
>JAZQAA010000059.1:0-2899 GCA_045544975.1 Oscillospiraceae bacterium
CGACATGGCTACGATCCGACTTTGTATATAGGGTGCTGCAAGATTCAACCCTGTAATCAGGAGCATTACCGTCAGAAGCATGAAGAACAGATGACGGCTTCGTCCGATATAGGAAAGCAGTTTCTTCAGTGTTTCTTTTGCATTTTTAGGTTTTTCCATCTGAATTCTTGCGTTGTATCGGCCACCGGGAGCAGCAGGGCCCTTCTGACCGGATGGGGGCATGGGCGGCATCAGCGTTCACCTCCTGAGGATTTCATCTGTGAAGCGTAGATATCCTGATAAATCTCGCACGATGCAAGCAGGTTATCATGGGTATCACAGGCAATCAGCTTTCCGTGATCCAGGACAGCAATGCGGTCACAATGCTTGACACTTGCAATGCGCTGTGCGATCGTAATAACAGTTGTCCCTTTCAGATGCTCCCGCAGATTCTGCTGCAGCTTCGCTTCTGTTCCAAGATCGAGCGCAGAGGTCGCATCATCAAAAATCAGAATTTCAGGTTTCTTCAGAATCGCACGCGAAATAGAAAGCCGCTGCTTCTGTCCGCCGGAAAGTGATGCACCCTTTTCAGCAATTCTGCCGTTATATCCATCCGGAAGTTCGGATATAAAATTGTCAGCCTGCGCAATCTCCGCGGCTCTCTTTACAGCTGCTTCATCGGCAAATTTATCTCCCCAACGAATATTATCCGCCGCGGTACCGGAAAACAATTCACTTTTCTGCAGAACAATTCCGATTTTTTTGCGAAGTGCGTCAAGAGGATAATCACTCACGCGAATGCCATCAATCCAGATTTCCCCTTCTGTAGGATCGTAGAATCGTGGAATCATATGTACCAGAGTGGACTTGCCCGAACCCATTGCACCAAGGATTGCAATATTTTCTCCCGGTGCGATATCGAGCGAAATATCAGACAGAACAGGCTTTCCGTTCTTTCCATGAAAAGAGAATGAAACATTGCGGAAAGATATACTTCCCTTCTTTTCAGAAGCATCAGGAAGCATTGCACCTCCAAGCAGCTCCTGCGGAGTATCCAGAACCTCCTGGATTCGTTTTGCAGAAGCAGAGGCTCTCGCTATTGTCTGGAACATCATTGACAGCATCATAATTCCATGAAGAATTTGTGTGACATAGGTCACCGCTGCCATGACTTCTCCGACTTCCATTGCTCTTGCTTCGACCTGGTAGCCGCCGATCCAGATAACAGCAAGAACGGAGATATTCATGATCAGCATCAGCATGGGCTGCAAAATAGCCGTGAGCTTTTGTACACGAAGATTGGATTCCATCAAATCGAGATTGGCATCCTTGAATCTGTTTGTCTCGTATTCTTCCCTTACATACGCCTTCACAACCCGTGCACCAGTGATATTTTCCTGCATGACGGAATTGACCTGATCAAGCTTTCCGGCAACCACAGCATACAATGGATTGGTCTTTCGCATGATCAGGAAGACAATAAGAATTTCGATGGGAAGAGAGATCAGAAGAATCATTCCAAATTTCACATTCAGGCTGAGCATCATGACGATGCCGCCTACAAGAAACATCATATTTCTGACAAACATACGGAGTGCAAAATCAACAAACTGCTGAATCGCTGTAATATCCGCCGTCAATCTTGTGACAAGGGATCCAGTTGTAAATCGATCCGTCTGCTGCAGTGACAGTCCCATCACTCTTCGGAACACATCACCGCGAAGATCTCTTGCGAAGCTCTGTGAAGCACAGCCGCAGCACGCCGAAGACGCAATACCGAACAAGGCACCTATAAGAATTGTCAGAAGCATCAGTATTCCTGTCTGAAGAATGCATTCCAAATCATATAACAGCACGCCTTCATCAACAATAATCGACATCAGCTTTGGCTGCAGAAGATCGACAAGCACTTCCCCGATCATCGTCAGCGGTGTCAACAAAGCAAAAAGCCAATAGGGTTTCAGATAACGAATCAGCTTCAATCATTTCGCCTCTTTCAAAATCAATAATCAACTATATTATAGCATATTTTCAGCGAAATTGCAAGAAAAATGTTAAGTCAATGACAAAGCGGCTGCCCTTAGGCAGCCACCCTGTCTGATTTACGGATATCAGGACCTGCGGTGACAGGTCTTTTTACAATTCTTATCAAATGAAGGATTGCACTGATAGAAGTTCTTGGCATTGAGCTGTTCCTGCGTCAGCCGGATTGCCTCGCCGAAACGCTGGAAATGAACGATTTCTCGTTCTCTCAGATAACGGATCGGGTCAATGACATCTGGATCATCGGCAAGGCGCAGAATATTGTCATAGGTGGCTCTTGCTTTCTGCTCCGCCGCCATATTCTCATGAAGATCTGCAAATACATCGCCCTTTGACTGGAAATATGCTGCAGTGAACGGAACCCCTGTTGCCGATGCAGTATAGATTCCTGCAGTATGGTCGACAAAATATTTATCAAAACCGCTTTTCTTAATTTCATCAATAGAAAGGTTTCTGGTCAGCTGATAAACAATCGCCGAAATCATTTCAAGATGGGCAAGTTCTTCGGTACCTGTTTCCGATACTAAATTGCCCCTCTCATACTTGTTATTTGGACTTGAAAGAACTGCTGTTATGTGGTATAATAAAGATACAGACCATTCACATGGAGGTGCAGCTATGGCATTAGATAACAAACTCGGCATCACAGATTCTGCAGAGCATGCAAGAGCAGAAGAACGCATCAGCAAGCAGAAGGCGGCGCAGTTATTTGAAACAGGGTATCTTGATACGCTCAAAGCCGGCAGCTTTGCAGCTCTTGCGGAGATTCACCGGTATCTGTTTGAAGAGATTTACGAGTTTGCAGGTAAACAGCGCAGCGTGAACATTGCAAAGGGTAGTTTCCGTTTTGCACCTGTGTTGTATCTCGGTGCTGCAC
>JAZQAA010000060.1:0-3252 GCA_045544975.1 Oscillospiraceae bacterium
TTTTTTCATTTTTTACAAGATATTTGCAATTGGGTGTTTACGAAACGGAATTTATATGGTAAAATAGAAGCAGATCACCCTATTTTTAGATGATGAAGAACGCGTTTGCATAAAGGAGCATTCCACTGATGAACGAAGAACACGAAATTTTTACAAGCGGAACCTTTGGGGATTGCGCTTCTGCCGCGGAAGGGACTGTTTATTCCGCAGAGGATATCCCTCCCATTGATCCGCATGATCCATTTGATAACGAAACCGAATTCCATGCGTACCAGCCGGACTATGGTCATGTTGTGCCGCAGATCCGGATTCCCGGATGCAGGATTCCGCTCTTCCCCAACCGCGGAGAAAAACGGAATATCCGCCGGTTTTACAGCATTGCCGGCGGCGGCGTACTTGCCAATTTTCTTTTGACCAATATCCTTGCGGTACTGCTCATGCAGCTCGTGTCCCTGCTGATTTCCGCAGCGGACAGCCGCCTGGTTCCGGAGCTGCCTCTGAATTATCCGGATTTGCTTTCGGACTATATGATGAACTCTTCCACCGCCATTGCGATCAATATGATTGCCTATCTGATCGGCAATGCGGGCGTTGCGCTGATTGGTCTGCGGATTTCGAAGCTGTCCGTTGCCTCGCTCTTCCAGACAAAGCACCTGACCGGCAGCAGGATCCTATCGTATGTTCTCATCGCCATTTCCCTGCAGATGCTCTGCGGTCTGGCAGCCACGGCAATCACTGAGCTCATGTCGGGTGCCGGCATTACCGCCTATGAAGCGGATTTCAGTACATCCAAGGATATCAAAAGCGTCATACTCATGGTGCTCTATGTCTGCCTTGTTGCTCCGGTTACGGAGGAGCTGTTCTACCGCGGATTCCTGCTGAAGAATCTGTCCCGTGTCAGTCAGCGGTTCGGCATTTTTGCAAGCGCCTTCCTGTTCGGACTGGCACACCAGAACATCTCCCAGTTCGTACTGGCTTTTGTTGTGGGCATTTTTATGGGCTATCTCACAGTTAAGCACAATTCCCTCGTGCCCTCCATCATTGCCCATATGGCGGTCAACACTACATCACAGATACTCTCCCTGCTCGATCTGTACTTTGGCGAAACCATCGTTGGTCTTGCATCCATTGCCTATCTGGGAATCGTCATTGCAGGTGCTATCCTGCTCGTCCGGATGCTCATAAAGGAGCGTCTCCCCTACACGGTTCCGCGGCAGGTGGAACGCTGCGGAAGAATTGCCATTACCTCCATTCCGCTGGTGCTCAGCTGTATCTGCCATCTGGCAATGATGATCCTGCTGATTGTGGAAACCACAATTGGCATACTCTGATAGTCCCCAAAGAACCGGATTCGTCCGGTTCTTTTTGATAAAAAATCCCTGAAAATGATGCAACCTGCATTCACTATGCGGTGCTTAATAGAGTGAAGGCCTTTCAAAAAAACACCGGAAAGGAGATGGAAGCCTTGGATGACAATCAGATTGTTGCGCTGTACCTGTCCCGTGACGAAGCAGCCATTGCAAAAACTGCAGAAAAATTCGGCAGCCGCCTGCGCGCACTCGCAAACCGTATTGTTGAGGATGAACAGACAGCCGAGGAATGCGAAAACGACACCTATATGGAAGCTTGGAACAGCATTCCCCCGCATGAACCGCGAAGCTATCTGTATGCCTTTCTTGCGCGGATTACCCGCCATCTGTCACTCAACATCTGCCGCAGCCGTAACCGTTTAAAACGCAGTGCACTGCTGCTGGAGCTTACGAGCGAAATGGAACAGTGCATCCCATCACCCGATGATATGCAGTGTCGCCTGGAAGAAAGGGAGCTTCAGGCAGCGATCAACGGATTTCTCAGCAAGCTCAGCGAAGAAAAACGGACGATCTTCCTGCGGCGATACTGGTATTTTGATTCCATTTCCTCCATCGCTAAACGCTGCACCTGCTCTGAAAGCAAGGTGAAGTCCGTGCTCTTCCGCTGCCGCAGTCAGCTTCGGGAGTATCTGGAACAGGAGGGATACACATTATGAGAGGCGAGGAATTGCTTGAAAAAATGGAACTTGCAGATCCGCAGTATGTCGAAGCCGCGGAGACTGTGCAAAAAACAAAACGCATCGGATGGATGCGCTTTGCCGGCATTGCAGCGTGCGCTGCAGCTGTACTTGCAGGGATTCTCCTGCTGCCAAGGGAGCCTGCGGAGCTGCCCATGCTGACAATCGCGGAGGATACCAATTCCGGCATGGGCTTTGAGGGCTATACGGTATACGACATCTCCGAGCTCACAAACGGGAACCCTTGGAATGAAGAGATGGTACTCACAACCCTTCCCGTGTTCCGCAATCCCCTGACCTATGTCGATAACCGGCCGTCCGGTGCGGATTTTGACCGGATGGAGAAAATTCTGTTAGATACTGCCGACAGGCTGGGAATGGACAAGGATTCCCTTACCGTCACGGATAACGCTCCGGATGAGGACGAGCAGAAAGCCATCACTGAAAGATATGCAGAGGTCGGCAGCACTGTACCGGCAGGTTGTTTTGATCCCACCGAATTATCCGTCAGGACGAGGCAATATGAGCTGACAATTGATCTGACGCAGACCATCGACATCCGCTTTAAACCGAGAATCCCTCTGCCGGAAGGACTTTTGTTTTCCGAATCAGCGGAGTATCTGATGACAGAATATGCGGAGCTGATGAATTTTGAAGAGCCGCAGCTCGACCTGTCCGGCGGTGATTACAATATGGATCTCACGCAGAACTTTCAGCTCTCGTTCTATGACGGTGCCGGAAACGATGTGCAGAGAATTGTGAACTATAACTTCTATCGCGTCAGCTTCCTCGGAAGCACAATGGCACGCATCACCATGCCCGATCTCTCCGACAAGGTGGGAGACTATCCGGTCATTACGCTTGATCGCGCAAAGGAACTTCTGGGAAACGGCAATTATATCACAAGCGTCCCCTATGAACTGCCCGGCATAGAGTATGCCGCAAAGGCAGAGCTTGTGTATCGGACAGGAAGCCGGGAAACCTATTTTATGCCGTATTACCGGTTCTATGTGGAGCTTCCCGAACTGGAGGAAAATGGTCTGAAAACCTATGGTGCCTATTATGTTCCGGCGGTATCGGAAGAGTATCTTACCGAAATGCCCGTATGGGACGGCAGCTTCAATTAAGACCAAAAGAGAGTGCGTTTGCCCTCTCTTCTGCTTGTCAGAAAAGTCTTTTTTAGAGTCAGCACCTCAAAGCCTGCC
>JAZQAA010000061.1:0-6921 GCA_045544975.1 Oscillospiraceae bacterium
GCCTGTTCTCTGAATGCAATTACAATGCAGGAAGGAACGGGCGGTTTCTGCTATCCTGAAATCAATACTTCCCTCTGTACAGAATGCGGAGAATGCACCAATTGCTGCCCCGTGCTTGCACCGAGGAACAGCAATTTCAAACATCCCGAATGCTATGCTGCGCAGGCAGATCCGGAGCAGCGTGCAGTAAGTGCGTCCGGCGGTTTTGCAGCAGTCCTTGCAGCGAAATTTATCGAAGATGGCGGCTATGTCTGTGGAGCTGCATTTGAAAATGCGCTGCAGGTACGCCATATTATTATCCATGAAGCAGAGGAACTGGAAAAACTGACTGGTGCAAAATATACCCAGAGCCTGATTCCCCGTGAAGTGTACCATGAAATCCGTACCCTCCTTACACGAGGTGAAAAAGTGCTGTTTATCGGCTGCCCTTGTCAGGTTGCTGGAATCCATGCATTTCTTAATAAAGATTATCCGGAACTGTATACAATGGATATTGCCTGCAGCGGTGTTGTGTCGGAAAAGCTTCTCCGTCAGTACCTCGCTGAAACCTTTCCCGATAAGGAAGCGGTGAAGATTGCATACCGCAATAAAAAACGCTATGGCTGGAGTTCCTCCATGACCATTGAATTTGCAGATGGTACGGAATTCCGTGAAAAATGCAAGGAAAACTTCTTCTATCAGATGTTCCAGCTGGATTACTCTATTCGTCCCTCCTGTGGCAATTGTATGTTTGCAAAGCTGCCGCGTCAGGGAGACATCACCTGCGGTGATCTCTGGAGTGTGAGCAGATTCCATGAAGAGTGGAATGACAAGAAGGGTACTTCCTTTGTAACACTCAATACGCAGAAGGGCGAAAAACTCTGTGCCCCCTTGCAAAGTGTACTGCCGCTGTATGAGAAAATTCCGCTTTCGGAAGCTTCTCATGGCAACCGTGTACTTACAGATCGACCGCCGCGTCCGGAACAGGCAGACCGCTTTCTTGCAGGTGTCGGGCGTGTTCCACTGCGCCGTCTGCTGAAAAGCTGCACTGCCAAGACCTATGATGTCGGCATCGTCGGACTCTGGTATGGTTTGAACTATGGCAGTGTTCTGACTTATTATGCACTTTATCGTGTGCTGTATGATATGGGTTATGATCCGCTGCTCATCGACAAGCCGGCGTTTCTCTGGTCCCCCCGTTATGCCGACCACAATACCCTTGCACATCGTTTTATCCGCAAGCATTGCAATGTCAGCAAGCGGAGAGTGAATGCTGAAGACTGGCGTATTCAAGGGGAACAGTGCGATACATTTGTGATCGGGTCGGATGTGGTATGGAATTATGAGATCTGCGGCAGAAGCAGTGGTAACTATCTATTCCTCGATTTTGTTCCCGATAACAAGCGAAAGCTTGCTTATGCCGCTTCATTCGGCGGCAGCTACAATGCACCGGAATGGCTGGCAAGACAGAATCGTTATTACATCCGCAAATTTGATGGAATTTCCGTTCGGGAGGATGCCGCAGTCAATCTCTGCAAAAAGCATTTCGGTGTCAGTGCGGACAAGGTGCTTGACCCCGTATTTCTTTGTGATATGCACTGGTTCAATGAGGCGGCGGATGATTCCGCACTTGTACTGCCGGAACGCTATCTCGCCACCTATATCCTCGGTGCAAGCGAAAAAAAGCGTGCCTTTATTCAGAAAGCCGCAAAGCTGCTTGACTGTGAAATGTACAATGTTGTCAATCCCAATGAGCCGGAGCACTGTCAGGAAATTATGAAACTGCCCACTGTGCAGAATCCGTCTGTGGAGGACTGGCTGCATCTGATCCGTAATTGCACGCTGTATATCGGCGATTCCTTCCATGGCTTGTGCTTCTCGATCCTGTTCCGTCGCCGGTTTGTCTGCATCATCCGAAAGGATATGCCAAGCCGTGACCGTTTTGAAACACTCCTGCGTATTTGCGGACTTGAGGACAGACTGCTGTACATGGAACACGACAACACCAATAAACTCCATCTGCTGGAGGAAGATATTGATTATGATGAAGTGGAACGCCGTCTTGAACCGTACCGTCAGGAATCGATGATGTGGCTGCGCACCCATATGGAACAGCCGTTGCAGGCATTGCATACGGATACACCGGAGGAACTTGAACAGCGATTGAGTATGATGCAGTATGAGATCTATGCTTTGCAGCGTGAACTGGAAGCACTTCGTCCCAAAAATCCGAAAGTATAACCAGGTAAAGGGCAGCTTCAAGAAAGGATGAATTAGAAATTGATCAGAACACTGATTCAGAATAAATATTTATTTACCCAGCTTGTCAAACGGGATTTCCGTCAGAAATATAAGAAAACGACGCTTGGACTTCTCTGGAGCGCATTGAACCCCTTGTGTGAATTTGCCATTATGATGCTGATTTTCAGAAATCTGTTCGGCAGGGACACGCCGCATTATACAATCTACCTGCTTAGCGGTGTACTGGTTTTCTCCATGTTTTCCAGCGCAACCCATGGCGGTATGACAGCAATTATGGCCAATGCTGGCATTATCACAAAGATCAATGTGCCAAAATGGTTTTTCGTCCTCTCCAAAAATGTTTCATGCCTGGTGGATTTTGGAATTACCTTTCTGATACTGGTCATCTATATGTTCATTGACCAGATTACCTTTTCGTGGAAATTTGTATTTCTGCTGATCCCCCTTGGATGCCTGTTGCTGTTCAATTTTGGTGTCAGTATGATCCTCTCCACTATGTATGTCTTTTTTAAGGATACACAGTATCTTTATAATATTTTCTGCCGATTGCTCAATTACCTCAGTGCAATCTTCTGGCAGGTCACGATCTTGGAGGAATCCTATCGTAATCTGCTGAAAATCAATCCGCTGTATGACTATATTCTGTATTTCCGCAGTATTATCATCAATGGTACGATTCCCTCCCTGCTTGACAACGCAATCTGCATTGGTTATGCAGTGGGATTCTTTCTTGTTGGCTGTATTGTCTATAAATTGAATAACAAGAAGTTTATTTATTATCTGTAAGGAGGATGGAACTATGGTAGAGGCAAAAAATGTATCCATCCGCTATATGTCCGGTGAGATTCAGGATATTGGTCTGAAGGACTGGGTTATCCGAAAGATTAAAGGCGATCTGGATAAGAAGGAATACTGGGCGGTTGAGGATGTTTCCTTCCGCATCGAAAAGGGCGATTTTCTTGGTATCATTGGTACGAATGGTGCAGGAAAATCCACCATTCTCAAGTCAATTGCCGGAATCCTTCCCCCGCAGAAGGGCGGGATCACAACCGATGGCAGAGTGGTTGCCCTGCTGGAACTGGGTACAGGATTTGACGGCGATCTGAACCTTCGTGAAAATGTTTATATACGCGGTGCGCTTCTGGGATATTCGCAGGAGTTTCTTGATTCAAAAGTCGATGAGATTCTTGAATTTGCTGAGCTGACCGAATTTCAGAACCGTCGTTTCAAGCAGCTTTCCTCCGGTATGAAATCCAGGCTTGCATTTTCTATCAGCTGTCTGGTAAATCCGGATATCCTGATTCTTGATGAAGTACTCTCTGTCGGCGATGGCGCATTCCGTAAAAAGAGTGAAGAGAAAATGATGGAAATCATCAGAGGCGGCGCAACAACAATCTTTGTGTCGCATTCACTGGCGCAGATCAGAAGACTCTGCAACAAGATTCTGTGGCTGGATCATGGTAAGCAGGTCGCGTTTGCACAAACGGGCGATGAGGTGCGTGAACTTTGTGCAAAATACGAACGTTATCTTCGTGTGCGCAATACCAACCGCGATGCCAAGCCCAGCCTTGCACCGCTGAGTGCCGCGGATAAACAGCATCAGGAGGATTCCAGCGTTGCTTATTATGCAACGATCTCTAATCTATTTCTCCGGATGCTTTCTGAACCGGAATGCAAACAGAATTTTATCAAGTATTTCAAAGATCGTGAGATCACACATATCGCAGTCTATGGCGAAAATGCTGTCTATCAGGCTGCAAAGGGATGGCTGTGTGAGGCTGGTGTCAGCGTGGATTATATTGTTGAGGATACAAACCGCAGCAAACAAACAGAGATTAAGGTCATTCCCCGCAAATCCCCCTCCTACCCTGCAACACGCATGTTTCTGATCGCTGATCTGTACAATGCCGCCTCCATCAAAAAGAAATTGAGCAATATGACCAATGTCCCCCACTACACTGTGCAGGATCTGGTGGATGGTGTTTATCAGGGATAGGATGAATATATGGAAAGGAACGAAACTATATGGAAAGCCGGATCAAAATATCCGTTGTTGTACCCGTCTGCAATGTGGCAGCTTACCTGCCGGAATGTCTCGACAGCCTGATTGGACAGACACTCCGAGAGATTGAGATCATTTGTGTCAATGACGGCTCTACGGACAACTCACTGGAAATTCTGCGAGCCTATGAAAAGAAGGATTCCCGTGTCATTGTGATCGATAAGCCGAATTCCGGCTATGGTCATACTATGAATGTCGGTATGGATGCCGCAAGGGGTGAATATTTTTCTATTGTAGAGTCCGATGATTTCATCCTTGCAGATATGTACGAAACACTGTACAAGACCGCCAAGGAGCATGAGCTGGACTTTGTCAAGGCGGATTTCTATCGATTCTATAATCAGAACCGCACAATGCTGCAAAGCTACAATTCCATCACACTGGGAAATCAGGAAGCATACAATAAGGTTCTCAATCCTGCCGAGCACCCTGAAGTATACCGCTTTACGGTCAATAACTGGAGCGGTATCTATAACATGGATTTCATCAACCGCCACGGTATCCGTCATAACGAAACTCCCGGTGCATCCTATCAGGACAACGGCTTCTGGGTGCGTGTATTCAGCCGAGCACAGCGGATTATGTTCGTCAATCGCCCGTTCTATATGTATCGTGGCGATAACCCCGGCTCATCCATCAATAACAAGGGTAAGGCAATGGCGATTGTGACCGAGTACCAGCTTACCGAGGAAAATTTTCTGAACAAGGACCCTGAACTGCGGAAGAATTTCATTCCTGTTTATCGTTTCAAGCAGTTTGGAAGCTATTACTTTACATTCCGCCGCATTGCTCCCGAACTCAAGCGTGAGTTCCTTGAACAATTCACCAAGGATTTCCAGAAAGCGGAAAAGGCAGGCGAGATCGACCGCAGCCTGTTTGATGAAATCCAGTTAAAGCGGCTTGATCAGATCCTTCATGATCCGGACCGGTTCTATGAAGAAAATAAGGATGACCAGTTTGTTCCGGTTACGCCCTCTGCGGAGATCACCGATCACCCGAAAATTTCTATTATCGTGCCGGCATATAACACTGCACCTTATCTGCGCAAATGCTTTGACAGCATTATGAGCCAGAACCTCTACGATTTTGAAGTTATCGCCATGAATGACGGTTCTACGGACAATACACTGGAACTTTTGCGCGAATATGAAAACCGTGACAAACGCTATCGTGTATTCACTCAGGAGAATCAGGGCGCAGGTCCGGCAAGAAACCATGCAATGCGCTATGCAAGGGGCAAGTACATCTGCTTTATGGATCCTGACGACTGGTATCCACGCCACAACACCCTGAAAATGCTCTATGAGAAGGCAGAAGCGCATAATGTCAAGATCTGCGGCGGATCGTTCTCCAATGTCGATCAGGATGGTGTGATGCATACCGAATTTGGCGGAACGCTCAAGGATTATACCTTCCATAAGGAGGGCATTGTTAAGTATGCGGATTATCAGTTTGATTATGGTTATCATCGTTTTATCTACGACCGTGAGATGCTTCAGTCGAATCACATCGAATTTCCGCCCCTGATCCGTTTTCAGGATCCTCCGTTCTTTATTCGTGCCATGCACGCAGCCGGTACATTCTATGCCGTGAAGCAGGTGACCTACTGCTACCGCTGGAGTGAATCCAAGCAGCTGAATGTGGTGCAGGTAGAAGCACTGATTGATGGTCTTACTGATGATCTGCGGTTTTCCGCAGGACAGAATTATGCAAAACTGCATGAATTGACTGTTCGTCGTCTGGATATCCTGTTCAGAGCGCAGATTGAGCCGTTCTGCAATGCGGCAAATCCTGTGATTGTACAGAAACTTCTGACAGCACAGAGCTGCATCCATCAGCAACTTCTTCAGAAGGGCAGCACTGAGGTGCGCTATCCTGAAAATTTTGTCCTGCATCTTTTGCAGAATGCAGTCAGCGGAGAGAATTCCATGCTCCTGCATTTCCTCAATACACAGACCGAAGCAGAGGCGAAAAAGCGTGAAGCTGAAGCACTGCTTGCAGAAGCAAAGGAAGCATCCGAGCATGTGAAGCTTGGTTATTACAAGTCCTGCTACCGTGAAAAACAGCCAGTGATGAACCCCAAGGTTTCTGTCATTATTCCGGTGTACAATAAGGCACAATATCTCATGCAGTGTCTGGAGAGTGTTTCCCAGCAGAGCTTGTCGGAGCTGGAGATCATTGCTGTCAATGACGGATCAACGGATGACTCCCTCCCGCTTTTGGTGGATTTTTGGCGCAATGACAATCGTTTGAAAATTGTGAATCAGAAGAACTTCGGTGTCGGTCCGGCAAGAAACACCGGTATTGCTCATGCAAAGGGTGAATACATTGCCTTTATGGATCCCGATGATTTCTATCCCGATCGTGACGTCCTCCGTCAGATGTACATTACCGCATCCGCAAATAAGGCAGATATCTGCGGCGGCAGCTTCATGATGAACGAAAATGGCGTGATTCAGGAAGAATTTGACGGCATATATGAAAAGTATACATTTGACAAAGCAGGCTTTGTGTATTTCAAGGACTATCAGTTTGATTATGGATTCCATCGTTTCCTCTACCGCAGGGAATTTATCAATAAGAATGAGCTGAAATTTGCGGATTATAAGCGTTTCCAG
>JAZQAA010000062.1:0-8113 GCA_045544975.1 Oscillospiraceae bacterium
CGACATGGCTACGATCCGACTTGTCTTATCCACAAAGTGAATACTGCTTTCCAGGTAATTAGCAGCCAGGGAGCTCTTGATCAGGTATACATCATCGCCCACTGCACAATAGGTCTTGGCAGTGTCAATTGCATACTTCTCACCAATAGCCGCTTCAAAAACAGTTCCGTCGTCGTAGGTGAGCTTAACGGTTGCAACGGGAGCATCCAGACTATAACGGGACAGATCGGTGCAGCCCTCCTCTACCAGCTCCGCACTGAGATTGCTCAGGTTATTGGTCAGCGTGGAGAGCATGGACTGGCTCATCGTAATATCCTCATAGCCCTCGATGGCATAAACAGCAGTTTCTGTTTCCGTTGCATCCGCAGTACGGTATACCTTGAATGGATTTGCGCCGGTAATTTCCACGGTTTTCACCTGATCGCCGGTGGAGGCGTTGATGATGGTTTCAGCAGATTCCGTCGTTTCCGTCGTATCGGCAGAATCACCGCTGCCGCCGCCATTCATCAGGAGCAGTGCCGTCATGCCGCCGCCGAGCAGCACGAGGGCTGCTCCTGCGGCAATCAGAGCCTTGAGATTCTTGGACATACCGCCGGTTTTTGCCGGCTTTTCCGTTTCAGTCCGTTCTGCAAAGAAGGTATCCAATCCCGCTTCTTCGTCCTGATCCGGCGTATTCAGCTTTTCTTCTTCCATGCTCATCGATTCTTTCTCCTTACAAATACCACAATGCCGATGATAACAACAATAAACGGAATTGCGTATACTGCATACTGCAGCACATTGAGCTGGCCTGCAGTGATAGAAATGGAATTGCTTGCCAAATTCTTCTCTGCAATGATCAGACCGCCGTCCTTATCCGTCATTGTATTCACTGCATTGATAAAGAATTCAGCGTTATTGTAAGCAGTCTCCTGCATCACAGCGAGGTCAACAAGGGACATACCGCCAAGCACCATGAGATTGCTCTCACCAGCACCATTTTCCAGACGGCGGCTGGACATTGCCATCACATTCTGTGCACCGACGGGGGACTTATCCACATTCTCCATGTTGGTCGGATCAATGAAATAGGTAGTTGCACTTGTCTGCAGGATCTGTGCGGTAATACCGCTTGTCTTGGACTCCCACAGGAGATTGATGCTGCGGCAATACGGTGCTACGATCGGCAGGGAGGTATTGCTCATACCTGCACTGAATTCTTCATTGGCAATGGAAGCGACCGGAGCGATATCTGCCAGTGCGCCGCCCTGTGCAGGGATGTACAGCGGCACCTGCTGCTGCTTTGCCTCATCGCCTTCAAAGGCAATCTGCTTGCCCACTTCAATACCCCAGGAAGAGAGGAACTCATCGAGGTTCGGCGTAGAGGACTGGGTGTAGTCTGCAATGTAGATCAGGTCACGCTCATAGAGACCGCCGTTGTAGAGGAAGTCACCGAGCTTTGTGATCAGATCGCTTGTCAGATCATTGGTCGGTGCAGGGAGCACCAGCATATCATAAGTTGCCGGATCAAGCGCATCTGCATAGAGATCCAGCTCCTTGACATCATAACCATTCTGTGTCAGGCTGTCTACCAGGGCAGAAACAGAGTCAAGGTGATAGTCCATATTGAATACTGCCTGGTTATTCGCCTTGTCGGAATACACAATCACGCCCACGGTAATGGGATTTGCATCCGTTACATACATCAGGGCAGCAGTCAGATCCTGCTCACCGACAAAGCCTGTGATGCAGTCCGCATAGGATACATAGCCGTAGTAGTAGTACTGCAGCATTTCCTGATCCATGGAGAACATATTGTTGATGTTCACAACACGCATCTTGGTTTCATCCGCCTTGTTGGTAATCACAACATCGCCCTCTTTTAAGGTACCGCTGTAATTCTGCTGGTATCTGTTGAGGACATCGGGATTCTTGGTGGGATCCACATAGGACAGGTGAATCTTATCGGAATACTGGGTATATCGTTCCAGAATTTCCTGAATCATCTGCATATAAACGCCGCTTGTCTGGAAATTGGACTCATCCATGAGCACTGTGAAATTTACTTCCTGATCGAGTGTCTTGACATAGTCAATGGTTGCATCGGAGATCTCGTATCTTCCCTCGGGAGTGAGGTCGAGCTTCACCGGATACTTTTCTACAAGCATGGTCACGAGTACATTGACCACAACAACGATAGCGACAACAACGCAGGTGATTGCAGTGGCGATGGCACCGTACTTGAATTTCTTCTTGCCTGCAGCGCTCATTTTCGGAGTCTTCTTTTCAGAAGTCTCCTGCTTCTTTTCTTTTTCTAATTCAGCCATTCTGCTACCTCCTTAGCTCCAGCGTCTCTTTTCAAATACTCTGACAGTGAAGAAGTTGAACAGTACCGCAGTACTGAGATAGAACAGTACACTGGAGAGATTGAAGATACCGCAGGTAAATTCATAGTAACGCGTATAGAAGGACAGGTTATAAAGAATTTCCTGAATCCATGTAATCTGAACGCTCTGTGCAATGACATCGATCATGTACAGCATCATCAGGCATACAAAACCGCCGACTGCTGCAACAACCTGATTCTCCGTCAGGGAGGACACAAAGATGCCCACTGCTGTAAAGGCGGAGCCAAGGAGCAGCAGTGCCAGATAGTTGGCAAGAAGTGTTGTCCATTCCACAGCACCGAAAATACTCAGAATCAGCGCATAGACAAATACTACACTGATTGCAATCACATACAGCGTCATTGCTGCAAAATACTTGCCAAGAACAATGGAGGACAGCGAAACGGGCGCTGTCAGAAGTCCCTGCTCGGTTTTCTGCTTCTTTTCCTCACTGAACAGCTTCATGGTCAGAATCGGAATCAGGAAAACGATGACAAGGAAGAGATTGGAGAACACACCGGACATATCGGTGGTGTTGGCAGCAAGGGTGCTGCCGTAGAAGAAATAGCCGGCAAATACATAGAATACTGCCAGAAATACATAGGCGATACTGGAAGTAAAGAAGGCGCCTACTTCACGTCTGTAAATTGCTCCCATCAGTCGTTGCCTCCTTCTTTTGTTGCTGTTTCTGCTGCCTTTTCACTCTTGACGGAGTTGTCTGCAGTCAGGTTCACATTCTCACCCATGGTGATCTTGAGGAAGATATCCTCAAGCGTCATTTCCATGGTACGCAGATTCAGAATATTCCAGCTGTGCTCACGCATGATCTGGTTAATCGCAGGACGGATATCAAGACCCGGCTGTGCCTCCAGTTCATACTCAAACACGCCAGGCTCGCGTTCCATATCCGCACGGACATACTTGAGTCCTTCAATCTGACGGATTGCCTGGAGCACCTCTGCCTTGGGACCATCCGTACGCAGTACAACGCGGTGATCCGTGCTGACCTTATTGGACAGGTTGGCAGCTGTATCATCAGCAGCAACCACGCCCTTGTTGATAATAATCACTCTGTCACACACTGCCTGAATTTCGGACAGGATATGGGAAGAAAGAATAACGGTGTGATTCTTGCCCAGACGCTTGATAAGCGTACGGATATCGATGATCTGCTTCGGGTCAAGACCTACGGTCGGCTCGTCCAGAATCAGTACCGGCGGATTGCCGATGAGTGCCTGCGCCAGACCCACTCTCTGCTTATAACCCTTGGAAAGGTTCTTGATGATGCGGTTCTCCACATCCTTGATCTTGCAAAGCGTGCAGACATCCTTCAGATGGGATCGTCTGGGCAGCTTGCACTTCTTCAGGTCGAATACAAAATTCAGGTATGCCTTTACAGTCATATCTAAGTACAGAGGGGGAATCTCCGGCAGATAGCCGATATAGGATTTTGCCTTGATGGGATCCTCCAGGATGTCAACACCATTGATCAGTGCCTGTCCGGATGTGGAGGAAATATATCCCGTCAGCATATTCATGGTAGTGGACTTTCCGGCACCGTTCGGTCCGAGGAAGCCCAGAATTTCACCGTCATTGACTGTGAAGCTGATATCATTTACGGCTTTTTTATCGCCATAATGCTTCGTCAGATTTCTGACTTCAATCATGCGATGTAACCTCCTTTGTGATGAAATAGTAAATGCTGCAGATGCGCACATTCAAACAGGTTATAGTATAACAGCGGAATGTGTGAACTGCGTGACAGTCAAGAGAAAATCATGACAGCTTTTCAATACCCTTGCGGATTCTGGCGAGGGTATCTTCCTTGCCGAGAATTGCACAAAGCTCCACACCGCCGCCGGGTGTTACCTGCTTACCGGCAACTGCGGTACGGATCGGCCAGAGCATCCAGCCGTTCTTGACTTCCTTTTCCGCAATCAGATCGAAAATCGCCTTATGAATAGAATCTACATTCCAATCCTCCAGACCTTCCAGCACGGGCAGCACCAGGTTCAGCGCTTCGAGTGCGGTTTCCGGCGTGGTCTTCATCTTCTTATGGCGATACATTTCAATATCATAATCCGGAAGCTCGTCGATGAAATCCACCTGCTCCGGAACATCCGTAAACAGCTCTGTACGGTTCTGCAGCACCTGTGCAAGAACAGTGAAATCAATATCCGTGCGTTTCACAGTCTGTGCCACATAGGGACGGATTGCCTCTGCAAATTCCTCGAGGGGCATTTTGCGGATATACGCCGCATTGATTGCCTTGAGCTTCATCGGGTCAAAGATCGCCGGGGACTTGCTGATGCCGTGGATATCGAATTCCTTTACAAGCTCCTCAAGCGTATAGATCTCCTGTTCGCCCTTCGGTGCCCAGCCGAGCAGAGCGATGAAATTCACCACTGCCTCTGCCACGCAGCCCTTAGCCATCAGATCCTCAAAGGAAGCATCGCCGTCACGCTTGGAAAGCTTATGCTGGCTGTCACGCATCACAGGACTGCAATGGATGTAGGTCGGTACATCCCATCCGAAAGCCTCGTACAGGAGATTGTACTTCGGTGCGGAGGAGAGGTACTCATTACCTCTGACAACATGGGTAATGCCCATGGTATGGTCGTCAACAACATTGGCAAAATTATAGGTCGGCATACCGTCTGTTTTGATCAGAATCTGATCATCCAGCTCAGAATTGTCCACGGTAATATCACCATACACCTCATCGTGGGAGGTGGTTGTGCCCTCTGTAGGCATCTTCTGGCGAATAACATAGGGAACACCGGCACGAAGCTTTGCTTCCACCTCTTCCTTCGGAAGATTACGGCAGTGACGATCGTACGCGAGGACATCCTTGGAGCCTTCATTTGCGCGGCGCATTTCCTCAAGGCGTTCCTTGTCACAGAAGCAATAATAGGCATGACCGGATTCCACAAGCTTTTCCGCATATTCCTTGAACATACCCATGCGTTCGGACTGGACATAGGGTCCTACCGGACCGCCGATGTCGGGACCTTCATCCCAGGTAAGTCCTGCCTTACGCAGAGTGGAGTAAATCACATCCACTGCACCGTCAACATAGCGCTCCTGGTCAGTATCCTCAATACGGAGAATGAAGTCGCCGCCGTTCTGCTTGGCGATAAGATAGGTATACAGTGCTGTACGCAGATTGCCGATGTGCATATAGCCGGTGGGGCTGGGTGCAAATCGGGTTCTGACTCTTTTCTGATCCATAAATCTGTTCTCCTTGCTATGATCGGCTCGCCAAAAGATCACGCTGCATCTGGGCTGTCAGCTCCTCAACGGAACTGAATTTCATCTCCGGACGCAGGAATCGCAAAAGCGATACCGATACTGTTTTTTCGTAGAAATCGCCCTTTGCTCCAATCAGATGGGTTTCCGCAAGGGGCTGTCCGTCATAGTGAACTGTCGGCTTTATGCCGATATTGGTCAGTGACGGATATGTTACGCCATCCACGGTGGATTCCGACGCATACACGCCGAAACACGGCACAAGCTGTCCCTCGGCAAACACCTGATTGATGGTGGGGAAGCCAATGGTTCGTCCAAGCTGTGCACCGCGGACAACGATCTGTTCAATGGTATAGGGAGCACCGAGCAGGGCATTTGCCTGTTCGATTTCTCCATTCAATAAATATTGCCGGATACGGCTGGAAGATACGGGCTGACCATCCATGAGAACATCCTCTGCAATCTGCACAGTAAATCCATACCGTTCACCGAATCTCCGAAGGTCATCCGCCGTGCAGGCGGCACCCCTTCCGAACCGGAAATCCCGTCCGCAGCAGACATAGCCGGCAGAAAACCGATGCACCAGAATTGTTTTCACGAATTCCTCACCGGTCATATCACAGACCTCAGCAAAGGGCGGATGATATATGCGCTCCATCCCGCATTTTTGCAGAAGACGGCATTTCTGATCCGTAGGGTACAAATATCGTATCGACGCATCGTGCTTAACACCAACGGACTCCGTCGCAAAGGTGAATACTGACGGTTTCAGGCCATTCTGCTTCTGCTTTCGCACAAACTCCAGTACACCGCGGTGTCCAAGATGCACACCGTCAAACATACCCAGTGCCACAGCAGATGTCATAAGTGAAATCTTTCCCACAGCCTCACCTCGTTCCAAGTTTATTTCGGCTCACAAAGATTGCGCTCCACACGCAGGCACTGCTCGGCTTCATCGGGAATGGCAGTTCCAAGAAAACCATCCGGCGTTCCGAACACCGCATATCGTTCTGCGCCGGTGAGCTGTGCTTTCAACTGGGAAAGTCCGAGCTTTACGCCGTTGCGGTAGTGCTTTGTCTGCTGTTCGTTCAGATGAATGGCGGGCAGGGAAGCAAAGATTTCCTCAATGGGGGTAATCGCCTCTGCAAGACGATTTTCCTCTGCAAGCTTCTGAATCTGTTCAAATGTCACGCATTTCTCAATCGGCATACCGTTGGACATGGTACGGCGCAGTCCTGTCATCACAGCACCGCAGCCAAGTGCCTGCCCGAGATCATGCACAATGGTACGGACATACACACCGCCGCCGCAGCGGATTTCGAGTGTGCCGGTTCCCTGCTTCTGATCAAACGCAAGAAGCGTAATTCCATACACGGTCACCCGGCGCGCCTTGCGTTCCACGGTTTTTCCTTCACGGGCAAGCTCATAGAGGCGTTTCCCGTCAACGGATACAGCGGAATACATGGGCGGAATCTGATCAATCTCCCCGACAAACTGCGGAATTTCTGCAAGAATCCGTTCCTCCGTGATGTGGGAGGCATCATGCTCCTCCAGGATCGTCCCCGTACTGTCGAGGGTATCGCTTACCTGACCAAGCCGGAAATCCGCCACATACGCCTTTCTGTCATCCGGCAGAATGCCGCATGCCTTTGTCGCATAGCCGACAAAGATGGGCAGTACACCCGTCGCCATGGGATCGAGTGTACCGCTGTGTCCGAGCCGGCGCATTTTCAGGATACCGCGAAGCTTGCCGATGACATCGAACGAGGTAAAGCCTTCCGGTTTATCCATACAAATGATTCCGTTCAACGCTGTTCCAGTCCTTTCTGCACAGCATCGAGCACTCTTGCCTTGACTTCCTCAAGCTCACCCTTGAGGAAGCAGCCGGCTGCCTTGACATGGCCGCCGCCGCCGAGTGTCTGGCAGATTGCCGATACATTGACCCTATCCGCAGAACGAAGGGAAATCTTATAGCCGCCGGTTTCCTTTTCACGAAGGGTCACACCCACCTCTACGCCTTCTGGCTGGGTGGGGAGATTGGTCATACCCTCGGTATCACTTTCGTCCATGCCGGTTTCCCGGAGCAGCTCCTGGCTCACGCAGATCATGGCACATTTGCCGTCAAGATAGTACTCCATCCGGCTGAGCATAAGCATCTCCGCACGAAGTCGGGAAGGACTCTTGACATCGAACATCAGGCGGTTGATCATGCCATAGCGGATATCGGGGAATTCCCGCATCAGCTCGGCAGAATAGATATGGGTTTCAGGGGTGGTGTTATCGAATTTGAAGCAGCCCGTATCCGTTGCCATGCCGGTGTACAGGCACTTTGCAATCTGCGCAGTGAACTGCACGCCCATGAAGCGGTACAGCCCATAGAGGATCTCACAAGCCGCCGCCGCACCGGCGTGCAGCAGCGTCCGTTCCGCATACAGCAGGTTGGACACATGATGATCAATACACAGATCGACACAATCCCCATACTGTTCTTTATAGGC
>JAZQAA010000063.1:0-2477 GCA_045544975.1 Oscillospiraceae bacterium
GGCAAAGCCCCCGTATTCCCCCTTGTTTCCGGAGGGGGCGTTGCCTCTCCGGACCTCCCCGAGATCGCTCACGCCTCCTTTCCGCCGGACAAAAAGGGACCTTCCACCACGGAAAGTCCCTTCTTTTCATTATTCTTCTCCTTCGATAATCACAACCGACTGGCTGCCCATATAAGCAAACCGATCCTCGAATACATCGCGGTCGTACGCCTTGAGTCCGTTGCCCTTGTAGGGATCATTGAGATAGTAGTAGTCCTCGTCATAGCCGACCAGCACAAGGCAGTGCTCGCTGCGCTTCCATGTGAACAGCTCCCCTGTCGCACGGTCGATCCACTGGGTTCCGGGCGTGGATTCAACCATATTGATGGTCGCCCAGACAGCAACCGGCTTTCCGCGGTCGATATAGCGCGAACAGAGCGTGTCAAGATCCGTTCCGGTAAGATCGAGGGCGGTATCGCCGTCCGTGAGAATGTCGCCCAGTGCTTCGATGATCACCGGCGCATAGCATCCATAGCCGCTTGAGGATCTCGGATCGCCGATAAAGGCATCACTCGGATGCGGTCCGTAGAGCTTGCCGTTCTCCCAGGAGAGCCAGCCGATCTCCAGCGCTTCGTCAATGAAGGTGTCAATTGTCGTATCATAGCCCGCGTCGCGCAGGAGCATCACGGCACTGGCGCTCTCGCAGCCCGTGGGATAGCCGATCTGGCTGATATACAGGGTATCCAGCAGAACCATCAAAACTGCGCCATTTGCATCCGTCGTCACGCCGCCGTGCGTGCCGTTCTTATAGAGAATGCCGGTTTCCGGCAGGAAGTAGTACTTCACACCGCTGATGGTACCGATGCCCTTCACGGCGGTGAAATTGGATTTCCGGAAATAGTAGGTATTTCCATCAATGTCCTGCCAGCCGGTCACAGCAATGCCATCCTCGCCGAAATAGTAGAGATTTTCTTTATAGACGATAAATCCCGTCTGCATGACGCCAGATTCATCGAAGTAGTAACGGTTTTCCTCCAGCGTTACCATGCCGGTTTTCATCTGACCCGCGGCATTGAAATAGTACCGGTTTCCTTCATACTCGAGCCAATCACTGCAAATCGCCGCGCCATTCTCTTGGAAATAGTAGGTGTATTCTCCTGCAGTCAGCCAACCCGTATGCATAACGCCGGCTGCATCAAAGGCATATTTGCTGCCGTCAATCCAGTGTATACCGGTCACCGCAGTACCATCCTCGCCAAAATAATAGCGCTTTCCGTCCGCGTCTGCCCAGCCGGAGCAAAGCATTGCGCCGTTTTCCTGGAAATAATAGGGTTTCCCGCCGATGACGGACAACTGGCTGCAAAGCGCTGCGCCGTCCTCATCGAAATAAAACCGCTGACCCTCGGCATCCAGCCATCCCACCGTCAGCATATAATTTTCACCGGCAAAATAGAGTGCATCCTCCGCAGCAATCCAGCCGGTCTGCAGGAAGCCCTCCTCATCCGCATAGTACATGGCATAGCCGAGCGGACGGGGATCAAGCGCGGCACCGAGCTTTGCAATCTGCATCAAAAGCTCTGCGGCATCCACCGCATCCGCAGCACCGTCGAGATTGCAGTCAGCATAGGAAAAGGCCTCCTCCGCTGTCTGACACGCGCCAAAGGGGAGCAGGCATTCGCCAACGGGCATTCCCGTGCTGGCAGAATCCGCTGCCGCTTTCAGGAGCACTGCGGCATCCAGAGCATCAAGATCTCCGCTTGCATCCGTATCGCCGACGAGAATCTCCGGTGTAATGCAGATTTTTCCGGTCAGGGCAATTCCATCCTGTATGTACTGTGCCGTATCGCCGTTTATCACAACGCCGCTTTCCTCCGCCGATGCCGGAATGGAGGGAAGCACGCTGAATGTCAGAACACCGGCAAATAGTCCGGCAAGTCGTCCCATTCTCTTCATACTGTCAATTCCTTTCTATGGTAAGTCACTCGTAGTAAGTGTACCATAGATCGGGAAAAATGTCAAGTTCTGGGGAACGCAGGGAGCTGCACCATCCCTCCGGACGGTGCAGCTGATTGTCTTACAGACGGCAGCAGGTCGGGCAGAGGCGTTCCTCAATCCGCAGGAGTCTGTTGTATTTTGCTGTACGCTCACTTCGGCAGGGCGCGCCGGTTTTGATCTGTCCGGCATTGAGCGCTACCGCAAGATCGGCAATGGTCGTATCCTCCGTCTCACCGGAACGATGGGAAACCACCGCAGTATAGCCGGATTTGCGTGCTGTGCGGATGGCGTCCATTGTCTCGGAGACTGTTCCGATCTGGTTGAGCTTGATGAGAATGGAATTGCCGCAGCCTTCATGAATGCCCTTCTTCAGCCGCTCGGTATTCGTCACAAACAGATCATCCCCGACAAGCTGTACCCTGTCGCCGATGGAAGCCGTGAGTTTCTTCCAGCCTTCCCAGTCCTCCTCATCAAGAGCATCCTCAATGGAGATGATGGGGTAC
>JAZQAA010000064.1:0-5670 GCA_045544975.1 Oscillospiraceae bacterium
TATATAGTCGTTTCGCTCCGCTGCCTTGCAGCGGAGTTTCTTTTCCGTTTTGTTATCGTGCTGTGATGGATTTTAACCGTTTTTTTACTATTTTAGGCGGTTTCGTCAAATAAGAGCTTTGTTTTGGATGAAATCATGTCAGTTTAGCGTATTGACAGAGTGAAATTCTTCTGTTATAATTAAACTGAATAGCGTAAAGCTATTTTTCGACAAAATCCGGCAATCCAGCCGGTTTGAATTACATGATAGGAGGAACTACTTATGGTTATTTGTCCGAAGTGCAGCAACGAACTGGCAGACGGCGCACAGTTCTGCAACAAGTGCGGCAGTAAGATTGAAACTGCAGCAAATGAGCCCCTGGTTGTCACTGAGGAGCCTGCAGCAACAGCAGAGACTCCTGCAGCATCCGAAACTCCTGCAGCAGCATATGAGGCACCGACATACGGTGCAGCAGATCCGCTTGCAACGGATCCGAATTCCGGCAAGAATACAAAGAAGGTACTGCTCATTGGCGGTATCGTTGTCGGCGTAGCAGCAATTGCAGCAATTGCAATCGCCCTGATTCTTAACGGCGGCAGCAGCAAGTCCAAGAACAACAATACTGTATATCTCAGAGATGATCAGATCTTTGTTCATACTCTCGGCAAGAAGGATGTACCCTTTGAACTGTCCGATGATTTGAGCAATGATAAGGATTATTACATCAGCTCTGTTGGATCCGATATCAGCAGCTTTATCTATATCAGCGATTCCAGCAATCTGATTATCTATCCTGACAAGATCGACGGCTATGAGAACACCCTGTTCTATGTTTACGGTCTTGATGAAGAGGCTGAGCCGCAGAAGCTTGCAGATGATGTGGATTCCTACTATGTCAGCGAGGATGAGAAGAGCGTTATCTACCTCACCTATGATTCCGATCTGTACCAGACAAACTTCGAGAAGAAGGATAAGCTCGGCAGCGATGTTTATGACTACTATATTAGCGACGATGGCAAGACTGTATGCTGGTGCACCTATGACGGTGATCTCTACATTCAGGATATCGGCGGCGAAAAGGAAAAGATCGACAGCGATGTTGACTATATTCTTGAATCCTCTGAGAATCTGAATACCATCATTTACCGTTCCGAGGATAAGGTTTACAGATATAAGAAGGGCGAAAAGGAAGAGAAGCTCGTTTCCGATGTATCTTCTGTTGTTGCTGCCTATGAGAGCGGCGAGATTTACTACATGGTTTCTGAGGATCATCCGATGTCCGATCTGGTAGAGGATGACATGGCTGCAGAGGATGCAGATATCATGGATCCTGATGATCTCGAGAATCCGGCATATGATCTGGAATATCCGGACTATGACGATTATGATGATTATGACGACTACTGGGATGCATACGATGCTTACTGGGATGAGTACTATGAGCTCGATGATGCATACTGGGAAGAGTACTATGCTCTCTGGGATGCTTATGATGAGAAGCAGGAAAGAGACTGGATGAGAGAGGACCTTGAGGAGTACACCTACACCACCTATTCTCTGTACTACTTCAATGGCACTGAAGAGGTTCTCGTTGCTGAGAATGTGACCAGTTCCTACAGCTACTATGCGGCTGATGATAAGGCAGTGGTTGCATTTGAGACAGTGGACGCTGAAATCAGCAAGCTCAAGCTCTCTGAGATGGATTACTATGAGACCAGCATCTGGCGCCTCTATGATGATATGATCGAGGATGGCGAAATCAATCTGCAGGTAGCAGTCGGCGGTACTGCAACTGTTGTGGAAACACAGGATGACCAGGTAAGCATTGAGGATATGTCCGATGACGGCAAGACCCTGCTGTTCATTGACAATGCAGAGTATGATGAAGTGTATGACGAGTACTGGGATGAAACCACTGAGGAATTCGTAAGCGGTGACCTGTACAAGGTAACTATCGGCGAAACTCCCGGCACTCCCGAACTCGTAACCGAGGGCGTCTACAGTGCATACTTCAACTATGCAGATAAGATTGTAACCCAGGCAGATATCGACGATGATGATTACACAGCTGTTGTCAGCGTTGATGGTGTAGAGATCGGCGAAATGCGTCGTTACAGCATGACATGGAACGAAAAGACCGGTGAGATGCTTTACTTCACCGACTGGGATTCCGATGATGAGTGCGGTACTCTGATGCTCTGGAAGGACGGCGAGTCCACCGAGATCAAGGATGATGTGTATGAAGCACAGTTCACTGCAAACGGTGACATCATTTATCTCTACGACTACAATGTCGATAAGGAAAAGGGTGATCTGTACCGTTACACCGGCAAGGATGAGGATGTACTCATTGATGAGGATGTACAGTACCTCCTGAACAGCGCGGATATGAGCGAGCAGTACAGAACATACTACTACTACGAGTATGACTATGACTATGATTACGACTATGACTTTGATTACGACGATTACGACTACGATTTTGACTTCAGTTATTAATCCTGCATAAGTTCAGCCCCTCCCTGTGCATCAGGGAGGGGCTTGAAAATGCTTTGAGAAAGAGGGAGAACTATGACATCACCATTCTGGAAGGGCGTACGGCATGGAATTCCGATTGCACTCGGCTATCTGTCCGTTTCCTTTGGCTTCGGTATTCAGGTTATCCAGAGCGGATTTTCTGTCTGGATTGCCACCATTATTTCCATGACCAACCTGACCTCTGCCGGTCAGCTTGCAGGGCTGACGGTTATGGCAGCGGGGGGAACCTATCTGGAAATGGCGATGACGCAGCTCGTGATCAACCTGCGCTACAGTCTCATGGCGATCTCCCTTTCCCAGAAGCTTGACAGTACCTTCAATATTCCAAGACGCTGCCTGACGGCGTTCGGCATCACGGATGAAATTTTCGCCGTTGCTTCTTCCCAGGAGGGGAAAATCACCGCGCGCTATCTCTACGGTATGATCCTGATTGCCTGTATCGGATGGACGAGTGGCACCTTCCTTGGAGCAGCAGCCGGACAGATTCTTCCGGCAGAGGTAACGAATGCCATGGGACTTGCGCTCTATGGAATGTTCCTTGCAATTATCATTCCGCCCTCCCGGACGAGCCGCGGCGTACTGACGGTAGTGGTAATTGCGGCACTTTTCAGTATTCTGTGCCGCTATGTGCTGACATTTATTTCAAGCGGATTTGCCATCATTCTCTGCGCCATTGCGGCAGCGGCAGTTGGTGCGTGGCTGTTCCCTGTAAAGGAGGATGCGGCATGAGTATTGCAATTTACCTCATTGTCATGGCAGGCGTGACCTATCTCATTAGGATGATCCCCTTTACCATTTTTCGTAAGGAAATCAAGTCGCAGTTTATGAAGAGCTTTCTTTATTATGTGCCTTATGCGGTGCTCAGTGCGATGACCATTCCTGCGATTTTCTATGCAACGGGGGATTTCCCGTCCGCCATCGCTGGCACAGTTGTTGCCTGTGTCCTTGCCTATCGGAAAATGCCGCTTATCGTAGTGGCACTTGCAGCATCCGCGGCGGCACTCATTGTGCAGCTTGTGATGCCGATGTTATGAAACAAGAAAGGCTGTACCCTTGCGGTACAGCCTTTTCTGCTTGTCGATAAAGTATAACTTAGCTTAAATTTGCCGCACCCTGCCCCGCCCTCCTGCGGAGTGCTTTTGGGCTATATGCGCCGAAGGCGCAGTGGCTGGACAGGACTTTTTTGACAGCCTTTTCGATTTAATAGAACGTCGCCACTTCCTGTGCCGGAGCATCGGTCAGAATCACGGACTGCACCTGCAGTACGGGACCCTTTCCGCGATAGAGCTTGTGCTTCTGAACGGAAATCTTACCCGTTACACGCACCCACTGCCGCATTGCAAACAGCTCTGCACGATTCCATTCTGCAACAACCCAGCAGAACTGGATGTCATCCACACAGCAGGTCATCACGTGTCTGCCAAGGGCAAAGGTGTTCTTCGGGAATTTTTCGTCCCTTGCAACCACTGCACGGAAGGTGATTGTCTTACCGTGGTACTTTTCCGGCTCTTCCATCAGATCACGGTACCAGAGCGCATAATCCTCATCCTCAATCGTGATCTCATCCTTTGTGATATCGAAAGGAAGCGGATCCTCGATATCATCATACTCCACATTGCCGTCAGAATATTCGTAGGCAATCTGTGTCCGGCGGCTCACACCGCGAACAATCTTGTGGAATTCCAGCTTGTCCATGCTCTTTTCAAAGCGGTTGAATACGACCAGCTCACTTGTGTTGATCTTATCCACCACAAGCCCGCGCATATTGGCGTTATAGCTGAGGAAGGTGGATGCGTCCACAAAGCACATACACTGGTATACCGCCCACTCTACGGGGAGATTTTCGAACAGATCCTGGATTGTCCACATACCGTTGTATTCCAGTACAACGCGGGTTGCGCCGGTTTCCCTGAGGAGTGCACGGAGATTGTCTTCGTTGAAATCCTCCTTCTCCTCAATTACGCGCAGAAATACATTCGGACTCGGATAGGCGGAAAGATCGTATTCCTCTTCGCCCTCCTCGCAGAGCAGGAGCAGGGTCTTTTCTCCGTTGCAAAAGCGCTTGTCCATTAAGGTTTCATGGATGAATTTGGTTTTGCCGGCCTCCAGAAAGCCAAGGAACAGATATACCGGGATATCTTCCATCTGCTGATTGTTCATTGCAAGACCTCCTTATTCTGCATGGAAGAGCTGCGCGAGCAGATCCTCATGAATGCCTGCGCCGATGACACAGAGTCTGCCGGTGGTTGCAGCACAGCCATGACGGACATCCGGTGTACCGGGAACATAGTCGAAGTGAATCCACTGACCATCCACGCCGGCAACAATGCCCTTGGCACGCAGTACCATGCCATAGGTGTCTGCGTCGGAGAGTGCTTCGAGCGCATTCTGGATTTCTTCCATTGTGTAGGGTCTTGCAGTTTCTGCGCCCCAGCTTGCAAAAACATCATCCGCATGATGATGGTGGTGATCATGACAGCCGCAGGTGCATTCCTCGCCATGCTCATGATGGTGATGATGCTCGTGGTCATGGCAGCCGCAGGTGCACTCTTCGCCATGGTCATGATGGTGGTGATGCTCGTGGTCATGACAGCCGCAGGTGCACTCCTCGTTATGCTCATGATGGTGGTGATGCTCGTGGTCATGGCAGCCGCAGGTGCACTCCTCGCCATGGTCGTGGTGATGGTGATGATGATGCTCATGCTCCTCCATCATGGAATGCAGCTCGTCACGGAGTGTATTCTGCTGGGTCATAGCTTCCATCAGCTGCTTGCCGGTGAGCTGATCCCAGTCGGTAGTAACAATGGGCGCATCGGGATTGCACATGCGCAGGCGCTGAATGCAGTCATCAAGCTTGTCCTGGGAGAGCCCCTGTGTGTGGCTCAGAATCAGGCAGCTTGCGTGTGTGATCTGGTTATCGAAGAATTCGCCGAAATTCTTCTGGTACATCTTGCACTTCTTGGCGTCCACAACAGTTGTGAAGCCATCGAGAACGACATCATGCATCTCAATATCCTTGACTGCCTTGATGACATCGCTGAGCTTGCCAACGCCGGAGGGTTCGATGAGAATACGGTCGGGCTGGTAGTCCGTGAGCACCTGCTGGAGTGCCTTGCCGAAATCGCCGACCAGACTGCAGCAGATGCAGCCGGA
>JAZQAA010000065.1:0-2287 GCA_045544975.1 Oscillospiraceae bacterium
TTGGTGCCCATTGTTGTCTTCCTAAGACCGCTTGGCCTCCGACTTAGCTGTTTACCTTGTGCTGAATATCTTCTTCTGTAAGGATTTGATCGGTTTTGAAATCCACGACCGTTAATCCTTTTTCTGTTTTAAAGAAACAATCGATCACACCCTGCAGAAGGACTTGATTCCCCTCGGCGGCGTTGGGATCCAATTCCGATGCATCGATCAACCGGGTAAATGGAAATTCCCGCTGAACCCAGGGTGCATTACGAATCTCTGCGGCAAGAGGCGAAGCAAGGAATCGATCCAACATGCTGCAATCAACGGCATCGGCCTGTTCGCGGGTTAGTTTTGATAAAAGAACCATCTGTTCTATCTGGGATGCAGCATCTAAGTTCTGAAAATCAAGATACTGCATGACGAGATGGGTAGCAGTTCCCCGCTCTGCAGCATTTAAACCATGGTGTTCCTGCCAAAATCTTGGGTGTTTCAATGTTTGTAGATGGACCTCCGGCTGTGTATGTTCTGAAATTTCTTCGTCCAGGAGTCGTCCTTTCAATTGGGTGGCAGTCACTTTGGCGGGAGCGATTGTAGACGATTGGTGCGGGTATACAAATCCTAGAACATCGGGGTCAAAGGTGCTGAATTCAGTCCGAATATCTTCTGAATTTAAATTTGCCTTTGGATGATGTCGGAACAGTTCGCTGTCATGGAGAAAGACTTGCCAGGGGTTGTCATCAGAGATATACAGCTGTTCAACGGGAATGTCTGCTAATGATCTGAGGGGTTCTGCCTCCGGTCTGCACAGTAACGGGAGCAAGAGCCAGTCACTGAAGCATTTTCCTGCTGCAATGGTTTCCGGTAATACCGGACATGCCGCAACAGCAGTTAGTCGTTTCAGATAGTTGGTGGCGCCGTACACTGAGGATACCAGAATCAACTTTTCTTTTGGTCGTGTCATTGCCACATACAGGATTCGCTGCTCTTCTGCCAGATTTTCTCTGCGGAGTTTTTCTTCAATTGCGATTCTCGCCAATGTGGGATATTGAATTCCTCGCTCCAAGTCAATACAACGAGGGCCGAGTCCGAGCGTTGGATGTACAAGGACAGCCGAGTTAAAGTCCTGTCTTGAAAAGCCATGATCCAAATCCGCAAGAATCACAATGGGAAATTCAAGACCTTTGGATTTATGGATACTCATAAGTTGTACACCATTAGCGGTTGAAGCACTGCTTGTCACGGGAGCCTGTTCCAAGTCCAGAAGTTTGCGTAAGTGTGTTACAAAGGCAAAGAGACCGCGATATCCGTTGCTCTCAAATTTTTCCGCATGCTGACTTAAAGCAATCAGATTCTCTCTGCGTTCTTCGCCATGATCCATTCCACCAAAGATGCCCAGTAGATTCAGTGTATTGTATAGATGCCACACTAAATGGTGAACACCCAAGTCCCGTGCAGCAAGACGCATGGAGTCGAGAAGTTGCCGGAACTGGCGGCAGTCTTCCCTATCATCTGCGCAGACAGCGGTATAAAAATCACCGCGCGGACTTTTGCTGCGAATTTCAGCCAAACGGTCTGCACTAAAGCCGAAGACTGGAGATCTAAGAACTGAAATCAGCGGTACATCCTGACGGGGATTGTCCAGAATTTCCAGCAAAGCAAGCGTAACGGAAATTTCGATGGTATGGAAGAAGTCATTGCTCTCTTCAAAGGAGCATGGGATGTCCTGCTCTGCCAGTGCTTCGGCAAAAGCGGCATTTCGGCTGCCGGGAGAACGCATGAGGATCACAATGTCCTCGGGTCTGCAAGCGCGGAAACTACCATCGCTTTCCGTAACAGGATATCCCTCATCCAACAGGTTGCGAATCCGTTTTGCCACAAAGCGAGCCTCGGCTTTTACCCGTTTCACCGGATCTTCGTATTCAGCAGACTTCTGGTGAGCACAGATCAAATGGAATTCCGTTTCACAGTCCTGACGTTCCGGATAATACTCTGCACCAAAATGTAGCGCCTCGTCCTCACCGTAAGTCATATCTCCCATTTCTTCGGAGAGAATGTTGTTGAAAATAAAATTGGCGGAGTCCAGAATTTCCTTTCTGGAACGAAAGTTTTTAGACAGCAGGATTTTGCGTTCTTCTCCGTCTTTTGCTGTCTCGTGGGATTGGAAATGATTGTATTTCTCAAGGAAAATTGTTGGGTCTGCCAGACGGAAACGGTAGATGCTCTGCTTTACATCGCCCACAGTGAAAATGTTGTTTCCCTGTTTTGATACGGCGTAGAAGATAGCATTTTGCACCAAGTCGGAGGC
>JAZQAA010000066.1:0-1932 GCA_045544975.1 Oscillospiraceae bacterium
CACAGATCATTCGTATCCTAATCATCACACCAATCCTCACGATCATTATATCACTTGGGAAAACGGACAGCCTAATTGGGGTGGTCAAATCAATTATTCAGATTCAAGTACGATTCCATTATTCAAAATGTACAATATTTACAGAAAGGATGATCTTATGAAACACATTTTCGGTCCCCCGTATACACCGGATCTTTATCGTTTTCACACGCTTGGTGAGTTCAAGATGTATTTGGCAAGCGGCGCAAATGTCGCATTTGAGTTCCATGGCATCGAATACGGCGTTGAGAAGATCGGCGACGGCTTCTGCATCTGGATCTGTGACGGTGATGAGCTTGCATTTGGCATTACGCTCGAGGAAGTTCTGGACTATGAACTTGACAGCGTGAAAATCCGTGACCTGATTCTGGATGCAGAGATTACCGATAGACAGTAATATTCTTGCTAAATTATGGTCAAATTATGCAAACGCCTTCGCTACTAATTATTATTTTTAAATTCATTATCAAAAATGAATTGATTGATTTCAATTTTGTCCCACCTGCCAACAAAACCTCCGATGCTTTCGCATCGGAGGTTTTGCAGTTTGTATTCATGATGCAGTATGGCTGCGTTTGTTTTTCTTACTGTTTCTTCCTCTTCACAGCAGAGAACACACCGACTGCTGTCAGAATCGCTCCAAACAGCAGGAACATCTTCGAAGCTGTCGACTGTGAATTGATCTCGGAAACAAGATATACCTCGCCGCCGTCCGTCACATAGACCGGAATACTGTCGCCAATGGCAAAAACAGAGGATCGCAGATATTGATCCCGTTCTGTTTGACTGAAGCTCGTGCGGGATTCCGTCTCAAAGACCTCATGCTCACCCAGATCCGCCTGTTTTGTTGCACCGTTCAGCGTGTATTCCACAACAAGATGCTGGTATACCTTCAGCTCATAATAGGTTCTTCTGGTCTTTCCGGATTTCTTTCTTTTCGTAGAAACATCCGTATAGGCACGGTTGCTCTCGATCAGCGTCGATATGACCTCCGTGCTGCTCTTCTTAATGCTGGAGCTGCGTACCATAAAGAATCCGCCAAAGCCCAGCATGACAGCCGCAATGATGAAAAGAATCACAGCGGAAAAGAGGTTGGTCTTTTTCTTTTTCTTCTTCACCGGAACCTCCGCCTCCGGAAGCGGATATTCCGAATAGGTTTCATTCGTGTAAGTACTCTGCGGATTGGAAAGCGCTGCACCGCAGCAGGGACAGGTCTGTTCGCTGTCACGGATAATACTGTCGCAGTAAGGACATTGCATGGGGATAACCTCCTAAAATCATGATATGCGTCCATTATAGCACAGAATCCGCCCCATTGTCAATTGTTTCGACAGAATTCGTACTCCGCAAGTTCCGTTCCCGGATAATAGTGCATGAGAATTTCCCTGTAATCCGCCCCCTGCAGTGCCATGCCGTTGGCGCCGTACTGGCTCATTCCCACGCCGTGCCCATAGCCGCAGGTCGTAATCGAAAAGCCCTCCTCAAGGCAGATGATCTCAAAATTCGCACTGCGCAGTCCAAGTGCTGCGCGCAACTCCTGCCCCGTATAGGAACTGCCGCCCACCGTCAGCTCCAGTACTGTCCCCGATGCAGAACGAACCGGTTCCCCGAACCATGCCGCGCGATCGCCTTCGAATGCCGCATCCGGAAAGCTCTCCCGAATTTTGCCGTCCGTCACCGTGATTGTTTCCTCATACCGCGGGGCATCGCAGTCCGTGCTGCTGTCCACCGGCTGCAGATAGGCAACAAGCGACCCCCATACATTCTCCGCACTCTCCGTCGTACCGCCGGACATGGCGTGGAATGCCGCAATGATGGGAACTTCCTCATAGAGCAGCGCCTTTCCAAGCACTGCATCCACCGCAGCTGCGACCAAGTCGGAGGCCAAGCGGT
>JAZQAA010000067.1:0-3127 GCA_045544975.1 Oscillospiraceae bacterium
CGATGCCGGTGCGGATCTGATCACATTCCACTATGAGAGTGACAGTGATCCGGCAGCAACGATCGCGGCGATCCGCGAAACAGGCTGCAAGGTGGGAATGTCCATTAAGCCCGGAACCCCTGCGCAGGTACTTGCACCGTATATCCATGACCTGGATCTTGTTTTAATTATGACGGTGGAACCCGGCTTCGGCGGACAGGGCTATATCATGGAGATGAATGAAAAGATTGCACAAACCCGCCGCATGATCAAAGATACGGGCAGAGAGATCATGCTTGAAGTGGACGGCGGCATCAACTCTGAAACTGCAGCGATTGCAGCAGCAGCAGGCGCTGACCTGTTTGTTGTCGGAAGCTATCTGTTCCGTGAAGGCAGCCCAGAGAAGGCTGTTGCGGATCTGCGTCATGCACTGAAAGGAGCAGTAAAATCTTGAGACAGCCGACTGCATCACGAACACCGCAGTACTGGCTGGTGATCTGCAGCATTCTTCTGGTGAGCGTATTTTATTTTGGCATCCGCGCCGCAGCTGTATTTGCGCTTGCAGCCGTTACAGCTGTACTGACGGATTTTATCTGTCTGTTCCTGCGCAATAAGTCCTACAAGACAAAGGATCTTGGGAATATTGCTTCCGCACTGCTGCTTGTTATGATGTTTCCTGCAACGATTCCGTATTCCATTGTGATTCTCAGCACGGTGTTTGCCGTTGCCGTCGGCAGTCATGTGTTCGGCAGCCGCGGCTCCACTGTGATTCCGCCGGCAGCCGTAGGCTACCTGTTTGCTGTGATCGGATGGAAGGATGAGGTGCTGCGCTTTCCGGAAGCAGGAGAAATGCTTTCACTGTTCGGTAATGAGGATGTTGTCCGGAATATCTCACTCAGCGCCTCTGCCAATAAGGGACAGGCTCTTAATGCCGAGACATTCGATCTGCTGCTCGGCGCTGTATACGGTCCCATGGGAACAGGATGCCTGATTCTTCTCATTGCCGGTATCCTGATACTGCTGCTTTGCCGGGATATCTCCCTGCTTGCAGTTCTCGGATTTCTGTTTGGAAATATCGTAGCAGCTTCCTACACCGGATTGACAGCTGTGCAGTTCCTGTGCCTGAATATGCTCTTATTTGTTATGCTGTTTTTTGCCGGAGATACAGCACTGCTCCCCAAGGGTGCAGTTGCGCGGCTTCTGTATGGGCTGATCGCCGGACACTTAGCCGGCTATCTGATTGTTGCCCATCATGTGGAATATGCCCCTTTGATTGCTGTCGTGCTGTGCAGTCCGCTTGCGCACGCGCTGAGCAATATGGAGGAGAAAGCCCAGGCTTCGATGCTTGTGCCGCTTACCGAAGAAAGCGGTTCACCCGCTGAAGAAACCGCGGTACCTGCGGAAGAAGCTGTACCGCAGGCGTGCGAAGAACAGGAGGCACAGTCATGAAGACCCCTCGATTTTCCGTGTTTGACGGACTGCTGCGCCGCAATGCAGTTCTTGCAGAAGGCATGGTCATTGCACCGATTGTGGTGTGCTGCAGTACGCTTCGTCAGGCGTTGCTGCTTTCGCTTGCATTTGCCTGCATTACCCTTCTGACCGTGCTCATCGGCGTATTTTATCCGAGAAAACTGCCCTATGCAGTCAAGGTGGTGCTGTATGCGCTGACAGCTTGTCTGTGCTATATTCCTGCCGCCATGCTCTGCCGGTATTGCTTCCCTGCAGAATTTGACACAATGGGAATGTACCTGCCGCTCCTGACAGTGAATTCCTTCATTGTCCTGCATTCGCAGCTGCATTTTTACCAGCTGCGCCGCAGAGTGATGGTGCCCGTTCTCGTGTTCCATGCTGCGGGCTTTTGCGCGGCTGCCATGCTTGTCGGTGTGATTCGTGAGCTGATCGCTTTCGGAACAATCTATGGCCGCGTTGTGGATATGCCCCTTCTGATGCAGGGCTTTGCTGCACCGTGGGCTGGCTTTGTCCTGCTCGGTGTGCTCTGCGCACTGCATCGTGTGATTTTTCCCAAGAAATAAGGAGGAACTATGTGGCTGATTGCCAATACCTTATCGCTCTTGACAACCAATCTGGTGCTGACGAAAGCACTCGGAACCAGTACATTGCTCGCGGCAGCCAAAAGCCGCTCGAATCTGGTGATTCTTGCGCTTATGATGACGGGATTTACGACACTCAGCTGTGTGTTCACAGCACTTCTGATGCCGATTCTGCCGTCCGAGCCTCTGCTGCGCCCATTGTGCTTTACTGCAATTGTGTGCGTGCTGTATATTCTTGTGCTGTTTGCCCTGTACAGTCTGAGCGGAAAAAGCTTTTCAGAATATAAAAAATATGTGCACCTGTCCGCGCTCAACTGCGCAGTGCTTGGCGCACTTTACCTTGGATTTGGCGTATCCGCGGCAGAAACACCCGATTTCGGAATTGCTGCTGCTGTCATTTTCGGACTGCATTCCGGTCTTGGCTTTGTGCTAGCTTCGCTGATGCTGACTGCCGTTCATCATAGACTGTATTCGGACAGCGTTCCGGCCGCATTCCGCGGATTTCCGGCAGTCATGGTCTATATCGGACTGCTTTCCATGGCAGTGTATGCCATTTCAATTTGATAGGCTTTATTGTCATGTTTTTTTAAAATCAGTATAGAATAACATAGAAGTGAACATTTCCCGCCTGCGATATAACAGAATGCAGAGCGGATGAGAGGAGAACAAACAACAGAATGAAACTCAAGCCAAAAGGAAGAAAAATCTATCGCTATAAGACAAAAAATGAGCGTTTGAAGGGGTTTTTCCGAAATACCGGAGCCGTTGTAGCGACCTTGCTTGCAGCCGTTGCCATCGGATTTGTCGGATTCAGTGCTGCCGGCCCGATTCTGCAGTTTCTGGAGAACAAGGACATTGTTCAGCCGCCGCAGAATGATTCCCAGGCTGCCGTGGATTTGCAGGATTCGGGTTCCGATGCGCCGGAGGAAACGCAGCAGTCAACGGAAGCACCGGCACAGTCGTCCTCCGTTTCGATGCAGGAGCTTTCCGGCATCAAGGGTGCCTACCTGAGCGAAACCGTTCTTTCTGCGGAAAGTGCTCTGCAGCAGGAGCTGACACAGCTGCCTGCAGGAACCACAAGTCGGATCGTAGCCATG
>JAZQAA010000068.1:0-2204 GCA_045544975.1 Oscillospiraceae bacterium
CATCCGCCATGCCCTCAAGACGATTCTTCGTAAGGAACTTGTTCTCCTCAATATAAGAAGTAGAGCGCCATGCGCCGCCTGTCAGATGCTTGCCGTCATAGGAATATTCCACTTCCCAGTCAAACGCCTGCTTAATTCGAACCTTGGTCTTGCCGGCTGTCATCTCGATGAAGCCTTCGCCCTCGGTGATTTCTGCGGTGTAGTCAGCCGGTTCGTTGAGTTCAAACTGCGGCTGGTTGTGCAGGGAGCCCTTGTGGTGAACGATATGTACCTTGATCACATCGTCAGCCACTGCGGTATAGGTGATCTCAAAGGTCACACCGCCCAGGGTCATTGCACGGTTAAACACTGCATTGGCAGTTGCAAGTACAGTGATCGAATTCTTGGTGTGTGTGATTTCGTACGCCTGCGTCGCGTAGTACACACTGTAGCCCTTTTTGTTGAGCCAGAGTCCATCGGAAAACTTCATAGGTTACCTCCTGTGCGAAACAATCGCTATTTTCATCGTATATAGTTTCATTGTAACACATTTGTAATCAAATGTCAATCGGGTTTGGCGAAGTTTCCGAAGAAATTGAATGTGTACCAGTATGACTATGTGAATGCAGAGATCGTTTGCCGGATTTGTGCAGAAAAGAGAATGCGCAGGTATTCCCAAAAGATATCCTTGCATTTTTTTGGAACATAATGTATAATTACTGTGATAATCTCACGCCGAATGTGAAGAAAAGAGGTATACTTATGAAAAATTTCAAGCGACTCCTTGCAGCACTGACCGCTTGCGGTACGATGCTTGCAGCAATGCCGGCAGCGATTCCGGCGAGTGCGGAAACTTATGGAAATCTCACTTATACAGTAATGTATGACGAGTATGTTGTAATCGAAAGCTGCAGCGCAATGGCGATGTCGGTCGAAATTCCGGAGCAGATCGATGGACTGCCGGTTACAGAGATCGGTACAGGGGCATTCTATAATTGTACGGTTCTGACAGAAGTTGTGATTCCTGATTCTGTACTGACGATCGGTAATGAAGCGTTCAAGAGCTGCACGCTTCTGACAGAGGTTGAACTGCCGGAAGGTCTGACCGGTATCGGTAACCACGCATTCGATGAATCCGGTCTGACTTCCATTACAATTCCGGACTCCGTTATTTCTATGGGTGCTGGACTTTATAATGTATTTGCTAATTGTGATGCACTGGAGTCTGTGACACTCGGAAGCGGTCTGACGCAGATCGGTTCCGCTTTTGCCGGCTGTGATGCGTTGACGGAAGTGACGATTCCGGCAAATGTGACAGTGCTCAAGGGTACATTTACTGACTGCACAAATCTGAACACAGTCACTTTTGCAGAAGGCAGCAATCTGCAGACAATCGAGAATACATTCATCGGCTGCACAAGTCTTGAAAACATCAACCTGCCGGAAGGTCTGCTCACCATGCACTATGGTTTCAAAGGCTGCACCAGTCTGAAGAGTATTGCCATCCCTGATTCCGTTACTTATATTTTTGATGCATTTACAGACTGTACTGCACTGGAAACCGTGACCTTCGGCGAAAGATCCAAGCTGGAGGGAATCGAGGATGCCTTCCATGGCTGCACCAATCTGAAGGAAATTACCATTCCGAAGAATGTGACAACCTATGTTGCAGGTTACTGGTCCGGTCCGTTCGATAACTGCACCAGTCTGGAGAAAATCACCTTCCTGAATCGCTACCTCGACATCCCGAATGAAGCGGCTTCCATCCCCGAATCCGCAGTGATCTACTGCTACGAAAACTCCACCGCGCACGCGTATGCGCTCGTACACAGCAGAGAATTCGTGATCATGGAAGAGCCGCCGCTCTCCATGGGTGATCTCAATGAGGATGCTACCGTTGACGCTGCCGATGCCGCAGCCATTCTGGTTGCAGCGGCTGCAGTCGGTTCCGGTGCAGAATCCGGACTTACCGAGGAACAGATTGCTCTGGCAGACCTGAATGCGGACGGCGCATTCGATGCCTCTGACGCTGCACTGGTGCTCCAGTATGCCGCTTATGCCGGCGCAGGCGGTACCGCAACGATTGAAGAATTCCTGAACGGTCAGGTATAATAATAATCCCAGGCTCCCCGCAGGAGGACGGCAAATTTGGGAAAATCCATCCCCCTTTGATAAGCAAAACGGCTCACTTCAGGGTGACCCGTTCAGTCTGTCAAAAAACTTAT
>JAZQAA010000069.1:0-1959 GCA_045544975.1 Oscillospiraceae bacterium
GCCTTGCCATGCTGGACGAGGCTCCCTTTGAGCCGCTGCCGCTTTCTCTTCGGGAGCGCTATGGGCTGATGCCGCTTGCCGGCGCCATGCACGCCATTCATCAGCCGGAGGATCTGGAGGTTACTGAACGCGCCAGACGGCGTTTTGCCTTTGAGGAGATGCTCCGGCTGCAGCTGGGACTGCGTCTGCTCCGGGAAAAGGCGGATCGCGTTTCCCAGTACCCCATGAATCCTGCAACCGACCTTACACCCTTTTATGAAAGCCTGCCGTTTACGCTGACGGATGCGCAGAAGCGCGCTGTACAGGAGATTGCCGGTGATCTTTCCGGCGGCTCTCCCATGAATCGTCTGCTGCAGGGCGATGTCGGAAGCGGCAAAACTGCCGTTGCAGCGGCAGCGTGTTATTTTTGCGTGCAGAATGACTGCCAGTGCGCCCTGATGGCGCCGACGGAAATTCTTGCCGCACAGCATTACCATACCCTGCAGGATTTCCTTGCGCCGCTCGGCATTAAGGTGTGCCTGCTTACCGGCTCCATGACTGCCAAGCAGAAGCGCGAGTGCCATGCCGCCATTGCGGATGGCGAAATGCAGGTCATTGTCGGTACACATGCCATCTTTCAGAAGGCGGTCAGCTACCGGAAGCTTGCCCTCGTGATTACGGACGAACAGCATCGCTTTGGCGTTGCCCAACGCGCCGCACTTGCGGAAAAGGGCGGCGTACCGCATAAGCTTGTTATGTCCGCAACCCCCATTCCCAGAACCCTTGCGCTGCTCGTTTACGGCGATTTGGATGTATCCGTCCTCGATGCAAGCCCCTCCGGCAGAATGCCCATCAAAACCTATGCCGTTACCGGAAAGCTCCGCAGTCGTGCGGTGCATTTCCTGATTGAGGAGCTGCAGGCGGGAAGACAGGCATACATCGTCTGCCCCGCTATCGAAGAGGGAGAAACCGACCTTCGCGCTGTGACTGTCTATGCAAAGGAAATGCAGGACGGAATGCTGAAGGATTTTCGTGTGGGCGTTCTTCACGGTCAGATGCCGGCGGCGGAAAAGGACGAAGCAATGCGGAAATTCCGTGACCATGAATATGATGTCCTCATCTGTACGACGGTTGTCGAGGTTGGTGTGGATGTGCCTAATGCAACCGTGATGATGATCGAGGATGCGGAACGCTTCGGACTCTCACAGCTGCACCAGCTGCGCGGAAGAGTTGGCAGAGGTTCCCACCAGAGCCACTGCATCCTGATGACGGAGCATGTGAATGAAGAAAGCCGCGAACGCCTGCGCCTGCTCAGCAGTACCACGGACGGCTTCCAGGTTGCCGAGGCGGATCTGCGTCTGCGCGGACCCGGCGATTTCTTTGGGAATATGCAGCATGGCTTGCCGCCGCTGAAACTTGCGAGCCTCACGGATGCGGCAATGGTCCATGATGTGCAGGAAGCGGCGGAGTTTCTCCTGTCCGAGGATCCCATGCTCCAGAAGCCGGAGCATCATGCGCTTTATATGGATATCCTTCGTCTGTTTGCGAAGCATGGGGAGAACGGCTTGAACTGATACCGACACTTTTTACAGAATTCAACAAAAGATAAAAATTAATCGATAGCAATTTACACAAATAGAGAAAAAATCAAAAAAAGCTGTTGACAAATCCCTTGAAGTGTGGTATACTATAAAAGTCGCAGGGAGAACGAACTCCAGATGCGGTGAAGAGCGGTGGGAGCTTAGCTCAGCTGGGAGAGCATCTGCCTTACAAGCAGAGGGTCACAGGTTCGAGCCCTGTAGCTCCCACCATAAACTTGGCCTGGTAGTTCAGTTGGTTAGAACGCCGCCCTGTCACGGCGGAGGTCGTGGGTTCGAGTCCCATCCAGGTCGCCAATTGATGCTTCTGTAGCTCAGTCGGTAGAGCAATGGACTGAAAATCCATGTGTCGACGGTTCGATTCCGCCCGGAAGCACCAATT
>JAZQAA010000070.1:0-2912 GCA_045544975.1 Oscillospiraceae bacterium
CCTCCTGCCGTAAGGCAGGAGGGGCATTGCGGACAATTGATTTAGTGCGGATCTTTCTAAGAAAGCTCGTCGGCGCGGACTCCGCGCGTTATATTTGTGTAAAGAACCTCTGATGGAATGCACAGCTCTCTTCGGGAGAAAGCTCACGATAGCCGGTCAGTGCGTCCGGCAGACCGAGATTCGGGGCGTCAATCATTGCACTCATCGGCTCAGGACAGAAATAGCCGTTGAAACCCTTGTCGTTCCAGAAAATCCAGAAACGGTATTCCTCGCCAACCTCGTAGCACAGCTTCTTGCCGCTTGCGGTATCCTCGCAGATCACACCGTAGAAGTCCTCGCCGTCCACCAGCATATGCTCCGCAAAATACATCTCATTGTCGATGTTCTGCAGTACAGGGCAGCGGCGTCCGCTGCGGTATTCCAGATCGCGCATGGTCAGATCAGCATATTCCTTCGTCGGCAGGCAGCGCTCATTGAGCAGGCAGCGCTTGCCGATGGGCGCCATAATGCGAGCGTCCTTTTCCTTTGCGCCGTCCACGAACGGGGAATTGAGCGCGGTGTGCGTTGCTACGGAAATCGGCATCATCTTGCGGGAAAGATTGGTCAGCTTGAATTCATATTCGAGTCCGCAGGCAGAGAGCGTGAAGGTAAACTCCGCGCGGAATTTGATGGGCATATACTGGAAGAAGGGATCGCTGTCGTCGAAAATGTACTCGGTTTTTGCCCATGCGCAGTTGTTATCCGCATTGTGCTCAACAACCTTATGTGTTCTCTTGTGCAGGAAGCCGTGAATGTGGTTATTGTACGGTTCCTTCTCGTTCACCGGCAGGTGATAGACTGCGTCGGAGGTCTTGAGAACGCCGTCAGCAAAGCGGTTCGGAAGGTAGAGCGTCGGCAGTCCCCATACCTCTGCGGACTGCAACAGTGTATCGTGGTTGTTCTCGTTGCTGAAACGGAAAAATTCCAGACCGTTCTTCTCATCGAGCAGACGGATGACATTGGAACCGATCTCGGGGGCAATCAGTGCGGTATAGCCGCCGGCATTGAGCCGGATACAGGGCATTCCGCCCCACTGCATCATTTGTGTTGTATTCATTGGGGAAATTCCTCCTTTGATGATTTGTCAGTATCTTCATTGTAGCATGGTTTTTCGGTTTTGTCCAGAGAAACTGAAAAATGTTCCCATTTTGCACAGCCGGAAGCTCAATAATTGTGCAAAGTGACGAATTTCGGAAGCGATGGGACGCATTCCGTCCAAATTCCCGGAAAAGCCTTTTTTCTGCTTGCAAAAAAAGGGGATTCATGGTATAATAACTGTATCTGCGCAGCCATGCAGCTGCGGAAAAATACACTTTGAAGGAGGAAGAACATGGCAAACAAAAAACGAGCTGCCGCTCCGGCAAAACCGGCAGCAGCAGTATCCGGACGCCGCAGCTTTTCTGCAGGTGATATCGGATCTGCCATCCAGAATTGGGCAATCCGGAACCGGATGTATCTCATTGCCTTTTTCATTCCGGTCATTCTGACCTATATTTCATATGCGATTTTCGGACTTTATCCGTTCGGAGAGCATTCGCCCCTCGTCCTCGACCTGAATGCACAGTATGTGTACTATTTCGAAGCACTGCGCGATGCGTTCTGGGGGGACGGCAGTATTTTCTATAGCTGGTCACGAAATCTTTCGGGCGGCTATATGGGCATTATCGGCTATTATCTTGCCAGTCCCTTTACACTGATCATCCTGCTCCTGCCGCAGAAATGCATGATGTGGAGCGTCCTGATCATGAATCTGTGCAAGATCGGTACAGCCAGCGTGACCTTCTGCTATTACCTGCAGAAGTCCAAGAAGCTCAGCCCTATGCAGGCATTGACCTTCTCGCTGCTCTATTCCATGATGGCGTATATGATTATTCAGACCATCGACCCGATGTGGCTGGATGGACTGGTATTCCTGCCGCTGGTTGCACTCGGTGTGGAATACCTCATTGATGACGGCAGAAAGATCAACTATATCATCCCCATTGCCCTCATGTTTGTGGCAAACTTCTATATCGGCTACATGATCGGCATTTTTACCGCCTTCTATTTTGTATACTACCTGCTTTTCGGCTCCGATCAGAAGCGCAAAATGGGACAGTATGTCCATACCTGCTGCAATTTCGGCATATCTACCATCGTCGCTGTGATGTGTGCTGCCGGTATGATTCTGCCGGTTTATGAGGCACTGAGCCTTGGTAAATTCACATTCACCGATCCTGACTACAGCTTCAAGACGCAGTTTGAGCCGTTCGATGTCCTCGCACAGCTCCTTATTGGTCAGTACGATACGGTGGATGTGCAGGGAAGTCCGGAGATCTACTGCGGTATCCTGACAGTGGTGCTGCTGCCGGTATTCTTCCTCAACAGCAAGATTGATCTGCGTAAAAAAGCTGGCTTCGGCTTCCTGCTCGGCGTGATGTTCTTCAGTATGTACATCAAGCCCGTGGATATGCTCTGGCACGGCGGACAGGTTCCGAACTGGCTGCCCTACCGCTATTCCTTCATCATCTCCTTCCTGCTGCTTTGCATGGCGGCGACTGCCTTCAAACATCTGGACGGTGTAAAAACCTCCCATTTCGGCGGCATCTTCTTCGGCGTTCTGGCGGCGGTGCTTTTCCTGAATACGCAGGAATATGAGCATCTCGACATCATGTCCTCCATCTGGATTTCCATCGGTCTTGCAGGTGTGTACTGTCTCCTGCTTTATACCATGCAGACAAAGGAGCGCAGACAGAATGCCGTCTCCATCGTGATGCTCCTGTGCATCTGCGGAGAGCTGGTATTCAATTCCTCCATGACGCTGCGGGATATCGATGAGGATGTATCCTATTCCACAAAGAAATCCTACGGCAGTTTCATTCAGTCCGGCAGAG
>JAZQAA010000071.1:0-5327 GCA_045544975.1 Oscillospiraceae bacterium
CTGACCGTTCCATTTTCCGTTCAGCCAGCTGCCCTTGTAGAAGTCTCCCTTATCCCATTCATAGGTGCCTTCGCCATGCAGCTCACCTTCTAAATAGCTGCCGTAGTAGGAGCCGTTATTAAACCGAATATAGCCCTCACCCGTGAAGCGCTTGTCATCCTTCCACTCGCCCTCCCATTTCTGGTCGGGTTTACCGTTTTTGTTGACAAAGGTGCCCTTGCCGTTTCGCTTGCCGTCAAGCCACTGTCCGGTATAGGTGCCATCCGTATAGACTCTGGTGCCCTGACCATGGTAGAGATCGTTTTCCCATTCGCCGTCATAGCTGCTGATGCCGTCCGCATTGCGGAAAACACCCTTGCCATGGCGCACGCCATTCTTCCATTCACCTTCATAGGTATTGCCGTTCTCATAATGGCAGACGCCATGTCCCTCGCGCTCGCCGTTTACGATGCTGCCTTCATAGGTTTCGCCGTTTTCGAATTTCCGGAAGCCGGTTCCGGTGAAACATTCACCTTCCTGCCATTCGCCCTCCCAGCTTTTGCCGTCCGCGTAATGAAGGATACCCTGTCCGTGGTATTTGCCTTCCTGCCATTCGCCCTCGTAGGAGGTGCCGTCAGTATTGGTGAGCTTGCCAAAGCCGTGATACTTTCCGTTCTTCCAGCCGCCTTTGTAAGAAGAACCGCTCGGATAGTGAAGCTCTCCCTCGCCGTCATATTCACCGTTCTTCCAGCTGCCTGTGTAGCGATATCCGTCTGTATGGTATTCACCGCTGCCATCCAGCTTACCGTTTTTCCAGGTACCTTTCATTACACAGTTTCCGTGAATCTCCTCTCCCTCACCGTCCGGAACGCCGTCCTTGAAATAACCCTCATGCCAGAAGGGCTCCTTGTTCCAGTCATGATATTCGTTCGTGAAAACACCATGAACCAGAATTCCTCGTCCATTCGGATGACCGTTTTTCAGCTCGCCGACATAGATTTTTTTGCCGCTAAACTGTTCTTTATTTACATAGATATGGAAGCCGCTGCCGTTCCAAGGATGGTCATTTCTGAATTCACCGCTCCATTCTGCTTTCCAGGTCCGACCTGACTCGCCGCAGTCACACCGATACAGCAGCTTGCCTTCGCCGTCCTTCAGTCCATCCCGGTACTGGCCTTCGTATTCGTAGCTGAGATTGAGCGTGCCCAGTTTCGTGTACCGGGCTTGTCTGATTTCTGAGACAAAAGCTCCTGAACCATCGAATTTGCCTTGGCGCAGTCCACCGGTATATTCCAAAAACTGCTCCTGATCGACCAGCGATCCCTCGCCATTCCACGGTATGCCGTGCTTCCACTCACCAACCCAGCTGTTTTCCTTTTTATCCGTAAAGGTTCCCTTTCCGTGGTACTTTCCTTCCTGCAGCTCGCCTTCATATTTGTCACCATTCTTGTACCAGAGAGTGCCTTTTCCAGTCCATTGCTGGCCATCCAGCCAGATACCGCTCCAGCTGCCGCCGATGCGGTAGGTGTATGTACCTCTGCCGTTGCGCTGTCCGAAATCCCATTCTCCGTCAAACTCGTCGCCTCGGAAACTGGGCAGACCATGAGCAGGAAGTCCATCCGCATTCGTCCCATCATACACCGCTCTGCCCTTTCCATGGGGCTTGCCGGCTACGGCGTCACCGACATAGAGTGCACCCGTAAGCGCAACCTCCTTGACAGCTTCCTGTGCCTTCGCCGTAATCGAGCGGCTCGTCTTCTTAATCAGCTTTCCGATGCCGCGGATCAGATCCTGCTCCCAGCCGATTTTTGTCATGTCCTGCGCCTGCAGGTGCATGAACGCATCCGGAAGATCATAGGGACTCATATCAAAATAACACGGAATCAGGGTCTTTTTCTGTCCCTGCTCCATCAGTGCCATGTAGCGGCTCCACTCATTTTTCACCCAGACTGCGTTAAAATGCGAAAGCTTCGAGCCTATCGCAAGCATCACGGGTGCGCTGTTGAGCGCTGCAAATATGTACGGCTCATAGGCTGTACCGAGCTTCGATTCCAGCGTAATTCTGGCGAAAAAGACCTTGTACCCTTCCTTCGTCAGGGAATCATACAGATTCTGTGCAAGCACGCTGTCCTTCGTGCGCTCCCTCGTTTCGTCGTCCGTTTCCTTGTAGCAGATGAAGATGTCGAACGGCTCCTCCTTCGCGGAAATCGACAGGATATCCTTCTGCACCTTGTCGATGTACTCTGCCTCTTCCTTGTACAGCGCTCTCGCGCCCAGATCGGCGTATTCAAGCGCCGTCAGGTACTCCGGATCGTCGAGAATCGACTTGAACTGCGCTCTGTGGCAGGTCGGGATGCGCTTATGGGAACGGACATCCTCCACATACTCGATGCCGTAGCGGCACAGGCAGAGTCCCCAGTGCGCCTCGGCGTTCTTCTCATTTTCGGAAATAATATTTTCATAGACGATGGACGCCTTGTCAAACTCCGAGCGGCGAAGATGATGGACGGCGCGATCGTGCATTTGCGTGATTTTTTCATTATTCGTCGGCGGAATTGTCTGCAGACTCTGGCAGTATTCGCATTCAAATATCGTGGCGTTCTCCGTCACATCCATTCTGCCGCCGCATTTTTTACAAGTAAGTGTGAGCATTGTGTTTTTCCTTTCCCATATTGAAATCAAATTTCTCTGTTTGAAAAAACCGAATTAGCGCTTTGTGATTTAGTATTATTAGACAGTTTGTGAGCAAATTATAGCACACATTTTACCTAATTTCCACAAAATTGCAGAATTAACAACCATGGATGCAAAAATAAAAAAACAGCCCCATTTTTTTCAAATGGGGCTGTGCGCTATCCTATTCGCTTTCTCTCTGCAATGCCACGGTCACGCTGAAGGTTCGATCCTTCTGTTCGATGACCAGATCGCCGTGGTATTTGTCTGCAATGCTCTGAATAATCTGGATGCCGTAGCCATGTCCCTTTTTGAGTTTTGTAGTCTCCAGAAAGTTGCCCTGCAGGGCAACGCTATCATCACAGCTGTTGATGATTTTAATCACAAAATATTCACCCTTATTTCTGCTTCTGATTTCAATAAAACGCGGTGCATCGGCAGAAATCTTGCGGCACGCTTCGACAGCATTATCGTAGAGATTGGCAAAGAGACTGCACAGATCATAGGCGTCAAAGGGGAGCGCATCGCAATCGCTGAGCAGAACATCACTGCTGATGCCTTCCTCCTCGGCGGCACAGACCTTCGGCGTCAGAACTGCATTGATGACGGGATTCTTGCAGAACTGCACACTTCGCGCAGCTGTGAGCTTCTGCTGCAGCTGATCAATCATTTTCTCCGCCTCCGCAGGATTTTGCTCAACGGCAATCAGCTGCCGGATTGTCTGCACCTGGTTGTTGATATCATGGCGCAGCTTGGAAATGTCATGGAATTTCTGATCTGCCAGCATACAGTACTGATAGGTATGCTGTGCTTCTGCCCGCATTTTGTCAAGCATTTCCTCGGATTTCGTCAGAAGATGCGTGCGTCTGACGGCATAGAACTGAATGATGATGAGCACAATCATCATGGACTGATAGATCAGGTGGATAAAGACCGTCAGAAGATCCAGATCATTGGCATGATACACCATGTACAGGCACAGAAACGCAAGATGCAGCAGCGGGAACGCGAGCATAACAAATATACTGCGCTTGTTTTTTCTGAAAAAATCATCCTCACGGTTTTTCAGAACGGAAACCAGTATGGCAATGGTCAGCGCACAGTCCGACCAGTCCATCATGCCGAAATTCTGCTGAAAGCTTGCATACTGCATTTCGCCGTATTCCTTGCCGAAAATCAGCAGCATGATCGGCGTTCCGACCGCACTGGCTGCAAATAGGTACAGGAAGACGCAGACATAAGCTTTTGCTTTCTTCCATAGCGTTCCCTCATATCCGAGCACAACACCGAGTAAATTCGGCACATTCCGTAAAACATTGAACAATGGATCGCTCAGCCCCCAGCGGAAATACAGTGCCCCTGTCAGATAAACAGCCGAAAATAGAATAAACACCATCATATGCAGAAGTAAATAATGCCATCTGCGCTTGAGAAAATTATCAGTAAAGAAAATGATCACAGCAATCTGAATCAGATTATTGACAAGATACATCAAATGCGCCATTACAAATCCCTCCCCAGAAAGCCCACAAAGCTTTGCTTTGCGAATTTGTATTTTTGCTGGCTGACGGGTACGACAAGTCCAGAGCTGAGCAGGACATGATAACGCTGAATGCCGCTTGTGTAATGCAGATTGATACAATAGCTGTGGTGACAGCGAATGAAATAGGCAGGAAGCCTTTTCTCAAGATCCGAAAGCTTTTCACAAACACTGAAAAGCTTCTGGTTATTGGCGTTATAGAACAGCTGCTTTCTATCACAGGTTTCAATATAGGCGACCTGATGGAGAAAGATTCTGACCTCATCATGCTTGGAAACCTTCGCAAGAATTGAATCAGCAGAATGATCCGTGAGCAGCATCCGGAGATGGTCAAAGACACGCCCCACCTTTTCCGGTGTAAAGGGCTTCACAATGAAGCCGTCCGGTCTTGCCGGACAGATATCCTCGGAATACCGGATATGCGCGGTAATGAAAACAATCCTGATATGGGGATGGTTCTGCCGGATATAGCCTGCAAATGCAATTCCGCTTTTTGATGTTTCAAGCTCTATATCCAGAAACACAACGGAGATGTTCTTTTCCAGAAGCTTCTGTGCTTCCTCAATGGTGTTTGCAGTATGGATTCTGATTCCCCATCCATCCGCCTCTTCCTGCAAAAGGGATTGCAGCGTTCTGCAGTCATCTTTATTGTCATCGTAAATTAAAAAATGATAATCATGCATAGGGTTCTACTCCTCAATCATTGTAGCCATATTATATTATACCATAAAACCCTTCAAAAAGCTTAAAAATTACAAAAAAAATGCTCAGAAATGCAAAAATAACAATTTTTTTGCAGAATTTTCTATTTCTGCACACCATAAATACGTAACAGGGTCCTGCACAACACGAGTTGCATAAAGCGGAACTCTGCGAAGTACTCTGCCATTATTAATGACGATAGCTTGTACCTTCTGACCACACTTCAGTGCATCCTTTCCTGAAAGTTTAACCTCAAATATTCCATTTTCGAGTTTTGTCATCGGGCAGGAATAAATATCCCAGTTGTTAAAGTCACCTGTGAGGCACATAGCATCAGCTGCAGGTGCCCATTCCCTATACACCCAGCCATCTTTGGTCTTATGAAATCCAAAATAGTTATGACCGTTTGCAAAGCTGGATAACTTACGCATTT
>JAZQAA010000072.1:0-1714 GCA_045544975.1 Oscillospiraceae bacterium
CATGTCCAGCTTGCATCATGCCGCTCCTGATTTGGGGTAGCGGGGGAGAAGGATTCAGCTGTTGCAATGCGTTTGAAAATATCATTTTGCAGTGCATACTGTGTAATGATTGCCATATCCCTGACCGTGGTCAGCTGCGCCGCACTATAGAGTCCGGTTGCATTGGTGAAGTTGGTATTTACACATCCGAGCTCAGAGGCCTTCTGGTTCATCATATTGACAAAGCTCGCAGGACTTCCGCCGCCGAATTCATTGGCAAGAATGACGGATGCCTCGGCAGATGAGGTCAGCATCATCGCGTAAAGCAATTCCTCGACTGTAAGTACATCACCATTTTTAATATCCGCATATCGGACATCATCGGGGTATTCTGAATTGGTGAACAGTGTGTACAGTGCTGAATCCGCGGTAATTTGCTGGCTCAGGTCCGTGCAATTCTCAAGCACCACAATGGCGGTCATAATCTGAACCATGGAGCCGGGCATATATTGTACATCGGCATTTTTCTGATATAGAACTGCGTCTGTGTCAAGACTGATCAGAATACCTGCAGAGCTTTTGATTTCAAAGTCCGGCGTGAACGAAACGGCATCTGTTTTCAGGTTGACACAAAAGCTGCAAACCATCAAAATGGAAAGACATAGGGATAGGAATTTTTTCATGGAAAACGCCCCCTGTATAGAATTTTAGATATCATTTTTATTATACCAAAAAAACAGTAAGATGCAAAGGCTTTTTTATGAAAATCATGAAAATTCATAAATTTTTCGGTAATTCAGACGGTTGTTTGTAGCACTTTCTGTGATTTGTACCAAGATAGAGAGAATACATTGATGAAAAAACAGTAAATATTCTTGACAACGGACTGTGAAACATGGTATAATAAATTCACAGCATAGCCCTATGCTGAATGAATTATACAGGAGCAGCGCAATATGGTCTATGTCACCGGCGATCTCCACGGCGAGTGGGATCGTTTCAAAAGCAAACAAATGCGCCGCCTGCGATCGGGTGATACTTTGATTGTATGCGGTGATTTTGGATTTATCTGGAATCATTCGAGAAGCGAACGCAGTATCCTGAAAAAAATGGCTGCGCTTCCCTTTACAATTGCATTTGTCGATGGCTGTCATGAGAATTTTGATCTGCTGGAGCGTTACCCCATTGAAGAGTGGAATGGTGCGCCCGTACAGCGGATTGCTCCGAATATTCTGCATCTGATGCGCGGTCAGGTTTATACAATAGAAGGGAGAACCTTCTTTACATTTGGAGGCGGTCACAGCCAGGACTATGAGTTCCGTAAAGAAACACCGAACTGGTGGGAACAGGAGCAGCCAACGCATCAGGAAATCAAGCACGCAATCCATAACCTCGCGGAGCACGAAAATCGGGTGGATTATATCATTACGCACGAACCTCCTGCTTCCCTTAAGGATTGTCTTGGTGTCGATGTGTTTGAGCGGCTTGAAATTCACACATTCTTTGAAGATGTCATTCGTGTCTGCCGTTATCGGAAATGGTTTTTCGGCAAATGCCATATTGACAAGCATATTCCGGTCAAATTCTTTGCTGTCTTTGATCAGGTTCTTCCTGTGACGGTAAAGGATACGGATTTGTAAATGTATGGTACAACTATGTGCTTCCATGCACATTTGATGATACATCAATACCCAGCGGTCAACCGTTGGTTATGTTGAAAGGAGAAAATGTTATG
>JAZQAA010000073.1:0-3008 GCA_045544975.1 Oscillospiraceae bacterium
GATAGATCCACATCTCCGGATTGCCGCCGTCATCCCTGATGGCAAATTCCATCTCTCGTCCTGTCAGCAGATGCAGGACGATACGCCCTGCATCGTTTGCATGGTCAATTTTGTAAATTCCAGTCATTAGAAAAATCCTCCGTTCTCATCAAAAAATGAAAGCTGAAGCCCCATTTTTTCTCTTTCGCTTGTATCGTAATTGGAAATGAACAATTCGGGGTAAATGCTGCCCTTCTCATACTTCTGCTTCAGGTTGTTCGTCCGAAGAATCGGCTCAATCCAGATGCCATCCCTCGCCCAAAGCTGCCGGATTTCGGGGCAGTCGTTGTAGGATACCAGAAATTTTCCCTGACATCCCAGCAGCGTGTCACGCAGCCGCTGGTGATCCTCCGCCCCGAACGGTGCGTCATGGTAGTAATGCTCCGTCGAAAAATACGGCGGATCGCAATAGAAAAAGCTTACCGGACGGTCGTACTGCCGGATGAGCTGTTCGAAATCCTTGTTCTCGATAATAACTCGCTGCAGGCGTTCCGCCGCCATGTCGATTAGCGGAAAATCCGACCAATAGGAATGCGGCTTCGCACTGAAACACCGTAGATTATTGGCATAACTGACACGGATCAGCTGGTAAAACTTTACTGCCCTGTCGCAGTCGCCGTACTGCGGCAGAAGCCCGTTTTTGTGCAGACTGGCGATCCTCTCAAAGTCCTCACGGGAATTCACAACGTATTCCAGCTGTTTCTTGAGTTCCTCCGGCTGCTCACGCACACAGCGGTACAGATTCGTGAGGTTGCTGTTGACATCGTTCAGCACCTCGAATGGAGTCTGCGGCTTGTGGAACAGCACCCAGCCGCCGCCACCGAATACCTCGATATATCGTTCATATTTCAGCGGAAAACGAAGCACCGCCGCTTCACGGAGATTCTTCTTTCCGCCCGTCCACGGGATAAAACTATTCATCGCTCACACCCCCTGCAAAGGCAGTCCTGCCCGTTATAGGGCAGGATACGGGTTTAGGCTGAATCAGGACGTTTCTTTTTCTGCAAGCTCCTTCTTCAGCCGCTTGATTTCATAGTCCGTATACTTCACAATCGCCGCAAGGCTGCCGATGGCAAGCCCGACAATCATGCCGAGAAGCATACCGATGAAAAGATAGGTCATGTGATCACCTCCATCTCCATTGTTTCTTCCTGCCCGAAATCCTCAATCATAAACGCATCCATCTGACAGCGTTCCGAAAGGAAATTCGGGGAGCTTTCTTCATCAAATGTCAGACACTGCTCTCTGCCAAGATCAATGCATTCCTTAGTGATGACCGTGCCGCCAAAATTCACACCCACTCTGTGTTCCAGAGAAACAAAGTTCGCACCATAATCGGAATGCCGCAGCTGATAGCAGTGCAGTCCCATCGGAATTTCCGCATCAATATAGCGGTTTTCGGTAAAAAGTGCGATCTGTCCCGCCACCTCGATCACCTCAAATTCTTCCTCCGGCAGATATACAAAGCCTGTATTGGATGCATTAAGAAAAAGCCCATAATCCTCCGTATCCACCTCAAGCACCTCCGCTGCAAAGCGGATGCGGTCAAATTCGCTTTCGGGATAGTATTCCTCCGTGCGTTCTCCGCCGAAATAATTGTGCTTTCCGCAGTTGCGACCGATGTCCTCATCAGCCCACTGGTGCTTGAACTCAATTTCGGGATACATTTCCGAGAGTCTTTGCAGAATGACATGGGGAGCAGACCATGCGGTCTGAAACCACAGACGGTTGTTTTGGCTGTAATCCGTGCTTTTGTCATAGCCATACGCATTCCATTTCGTTCCCCAATTACCGAGTGACCAGTCGTACCAATTATTTTTGCCGTACTGCTTCATTTCCTTTTCACCCAGCGGGCCTCGAAAAATGTCCGCAGGCATGGGGATGATTTTGTTAAAATCCAGCGTTCCGATGCCGAATTCATCCGTCTTGATGGCTTCAAGCATTTCTGCGATCTGCTTTCTGTCACCCTCGTAGGTGATGATATTTGTTACATGGTTTGGCATATTTCTCCTCCTCTCTCTTTGTCCGGATACAAAAAAACGGCTGAGTTTCACTAAAAACTCAGCCGTTCATTGTCATATCCATTTCTTCTGTTTGCTCATTCTCCACCACATGGAACTGATCCGCTTCAGGAATCACCGCCAGCGTACTTCCATTCTGCCAGCAAACCTGCACATTGCCGCCATCATCGACCGACACAACCCCGCCCACCGTTCCTGCCGGAACGGGATAGGGATCGTTCATGTGGTCAAGCTGAATCAACGTCCCTTCGGGGTACATTTCCCTGTAACGCTGTACCTGTTCTCTACTCGGAAATCCTCTCATGCCATGCCTCCCATCGACATATCGTCCATTTCAAGGACTTCTTCTTCCTCAAAGCCTGTATCCGGACTCGACTCCTGCATCTCGGTCTGAATCCGCCAGTCATTGCTGTCATCCCAGAAATGCACCAGAATTCCGCCAAATTCAGCCGATTGGATCTCCCTCTGTTCCAAAGACTCGCCAAACCCGTCTGCTGCCTGACCTTCCCACCAGCTGCAGAAGCGGCGAGCCGCCGCTGGCAATCGCCTCCCAATGCACCTGCGGTGCAAAGGTCGGCACATTCTCCTGATAATTACTATATAATTGGCTTTCAAAACACCGGTTGCCGCTTGCACCAAGTGCATAAGGCAACAATCACCTGCGGCGTTTCGCCGCTTGATTTCTTCCTTGCAAGCGAGCATTTCTGCGGCGTTTAACTCCTCATAGTCCATCTCCGAAATCGGCTCGTCCCACGAATATGCCGCTGCATCCGGCTCATGGACAATGTGCAGAGGGGGCGGCGAGCCGCTGCTGGCGATTTCCCTCCCAATGCGGCTACGCCGCAAAGGTCGGGCAGGGATCCTCGCTGGTGATTTACCTCAAATCGACATAAAATTAACTTTCAGGATTATGGTTGCCGCTTGTGCCGCAGGCACATAAGGCAACGG
>JAZQAA010000074.1:0-3445 GCA_045544975.1 Oscillospiraceae bacterium
ACCTGAGCAGCTTGCGGACATTATCCGCAGAAGCAGCATGATTCTTGGAATTCCATGTACTCTTGACGGCGCGCTGGAGCTTGCTGGCCGTTCCCGCGGCACCCCGCGAATCGCCAACCGCCTTCTGAAGCGTGTGCGTGATTTTGCGGATGTGATCGGCAACGGTGAAATTACTGAAGAAATTGCACGGGTTGCGCTTGATCGTCTGGAAATTGATCATCTCGGTCTTGACAGTATTGACCGCAGAATGCTTGAAATGATCATCAAGGGGTATGGCGGAGGACCGGTTGGACTGGAAACGCTTGCAGCAGCACTTGGTGAGGAAGCGGTGACGCTTGAGGATGTTTGTGAACCCTTCCTGATGCAGCTCGGTTTCCTTGCAAGAACGCCAAGGGGACGCTGCGCAACAAGGCTTGCTTATGAGCATCTTGGTTTCCCGCTGGCTTCTGATTCATCGAATAACAGCGGTCAGCTTTCGCTAATGGAATAACAACTTAAAAATGCAGCAGTGTAGATGAACACTATAATTTATATTGGACATATAAGGAGATTTTAGTTATGGGTAGATTATTCGGAACAGATGGCGCAAGAGGCATTGCAATCACAGAGCTTACCTGTGAGCTTGCAATGCAGATCGGCAGAGCGGCTGCAATGGTGCTTACCAAGCATTCCAGCCATCGACCGAAGATTTTGATTGGAAAGGATACCAGAATTTCTTCCGATATTCTGGAAGCGGCATTGTGTGCCGGCATCTGTTCTGTTGGAGCAGATGCACAGATTCTTGGTGTTGTTCCTACGCCGGCAGTTGCTTATCTTGTCAAAAAGCAGAATGCTGATGCTGGCGTAATGATTTCCGCATCACATAACAGCGTTGAGTTCAATGGCATTAAGCTTTTCTCCTCTACTGGTTATAAGCTTTCCGATGAGATTGAAGAAGAGATTGAAGCACTGATTCTGGATCATCCGGAACAGATTTCCCTTGTGGATGGTACAGATGTTGGATCTATTACACAGTATGCGGATGCAGCACAGGAATATATTACTTATGTACAGAGTTGCATTGAACAGCGTCCTGAGGGACTGCGTGTTGCACTGGATTGTGCAAACGGCAGTTCTTCTGCAACAGCCAAAGCCCTCTTTGAAGGTCTTGGTGCCGAGGTTATGCTGATTCATGATGCTCCTGACGGGACCAATATTAACAAGGACTGCGGTTCTACACATATCGAAGATCTGATGGAATTTGTTGTGGCAAACCAGTGTGATATCGGTCTTGCCTTTGACGGCGATGCGGACAGATGCCTTGCAGTGGACGAGACAGGTGAGCTTGTGGATGGCGACAAGCTGATTGCAATTTGCGCCAATGCCTACAAGCAGCAGGGGAAGCTCAAGCATGATGCCGTTGTTGTGACAGTTATGTCCAATCTTGGATTTACACATTTTGCAAAAGCGCAGGGAATCAAAATGATTACCGCTAATGTCGGTGATCGTTATGTGCTGGAAAAGATGCTGGATGGCGGATATAATATTGGCGGCGAACAGAGCGGCCATATTATCTTCCTTGATGAAATGACAACCGGTGACGGACAGCTTTCCGGTGCAAAGGTACTGGAAATTCTCAAGGCATCCGGTAAGAAAATGAGTGAGCTTGCCGGTGTGATGGAGAAATTCCCCCAGGTGATGATTAATGTAAAAATTCCGAATCATCAGAAGGAAAACTGGAAGAATGACGCAGAAATTACAGAAGTGATTGACCGCAAGGAAACACTCCTCGGTGATGCCGGCAGAATTCTGGTTCGTGAGAGCGGTACGGAACCGCTGATTCGTGTGATGATTGAAGGTAAGGATTTCCGCCAGATCAATGATATGGCAATGGAGATTTCTGAAAAGATCAGAGAACGCGTAGGAAGATAAGGAGAGGACAGTTTGAGAGCAGCGAAAAACTGGGAGGCTTATCGTGTCATTGATACCTCCGATGGTGAAAAACTTGAGATCTGGAACGGAGTGAGTCTGATTCGCCCCGATCCCCAGGTTCTTTGGAAAACTAAGAAAACGGCAAAGCTCTGGACAACAGCCGATGCACATTATCATCGGAGCAGCAGCGGTGGCGGCAAATGGGAATTCCATGCAAAGCTGCCGGATCAGTGGGAGCTTCCGTATAAGGATCTGAAGTTCCAGATCCGGCCGACTGGATTTAAGCATACCGGTCTGTTTCCTGAACAGGCAGTGAACTGGGATTTCATGGACGGTCTGATCCGCGGAGCCGGAAGACCCGTGAGCGTCCTCAATCTTTTTGCCTATACTGGCGGTGCAACGCTTGCCTGCGCGAATGCAGGTGCTTCCGTCTGCCATGTGGATGCCTCCAAGGGCATGGTGCAGTGGGCAAGAGAAAATGCAGCACTTTCCGGTCTGCAGGATAAGCCGATTCGCTGGATTGTCGATGATTGTGAAAAGTTTACGCTTCGCGAAATCCGTCGTGAAAAACGCTATGATGCGATTATTATGGATCCTCCGAGCTACGGAAGAGGTCCCGGCGGTGAAGTATGGAAGCTGGAGAACTGCATTTTTGATCTTGTGAAAAACTGTGTGAATGTCCTCAGTGACAATCCTCTCTTTTTCCTGATCAATAGCTATACCACAGGACTTTCTCCGTCCGTGATGGGGTATATTTTGGATCGTCTGCTCTGTCCAAAATTCGGTGGCCATGTCTATTTTGATGAAATTGGACTTCCGGTTGAGGAAAGCGGTATGTGCCTGCCGTGCGGTTCAACTGCAGTTTGGTGCAGGGATGATGCAAGCGAGGCGTTCAGATGAGTGCAATTATTGATGCGAAGCATCTTGTTTTTCGTTATCCTGCAGGTTATGAAGAGGATGAAAAGCAGGTGCAGAATGCGCCTGTTTTGCAGGATGTGACGCTTGCAATTGAAAAGGGCAGTTTTGTGGCTATCCTTGGTCATAATGGTAGCGGCAAGTCCACATTCGCAAAGCATATCAATGCAATTCTGCTCCCCGATGAAGGGACAATGCTCGTGGATGGCATGGATACCGCTGATGAGGAGCAGCTTTTTGCGATTCGTCAGAAGGCTGGAATGGTATTCCAGAATCCGGATAACCAGATTGTTGCAACAATTGTCGAGGAGGATGTGGCTTTTGCTCCGGAGAATCTTGGCGTGGAGCCTGCTGAAATCCGCCGCAGGGTTGATGAGGCATTGAAAGCTGTCAAGATGTATGATTACCGAAAGCATGCACCCACGCAATTGTCCGGCGGCCAAAAGCAGCGCATTGCAATTGCCGGTGTGATTGCGATGCAGCCGGATTGTATTGTTCTCGATGAACCAACTGCCATGCTCGATCCCCAGGGTCGTCAGGAGGTAATGGATACCATCCGTCGGCTCAACCGCGAGAAGGGGATTACCATTGTTCTGATTACACATTATATGGAAGAAGC
>JAZQAA010000075.1:0-3944 GCA_045544975.1 Oscillospiraceae bacterium
CTTCAACTTCTCGTTATAATAATTATGATGGGATGCTATGCACCAGCATATGATTTCCATAATGATAAAATGAAAAGGAGTCACGCAGCGTGAACATAGTAATCGTGGGCTGTGGAAAAGCCGGCTGTCTGCTTGCCAGAACGCTCTGCGGTGAGGGACATAATGTCACCGCAATGGATATTGATGCCGATGTTGTGCATTCTCTTGTGGATAATTTTGATCTGCAGGGAGTCTGCGGCAACGGACTGATCATCAAGGATCTGCAGGAAGCAGATGTAGAGCACACCAATGTCATCATCGCCCTGACCGAGTCCGATGAGGTCAATATCATGTGCTGTCTTATGGCGCGCAAATGCGGCGCAAGACACAGCATTGCCCGTGTACGCAACCCTGCCTATGCAGAGCAGATGGTCTTTATGCGCGAAGAGCTCGGCGTAAGCATGATGGTCAATCCTGAGTATCATACAGCAAATGAAATCGCTCGTATGCTCCGTTATCCCAATGCCATCCATGTTGAAACCTTTGCCAAAGGCAGACTGGAGCTTGCTGAAATGAAGGTCACTCCGGAAGGAAAGCTGGACGGACTGACACTTTCTGCACTTCCCTCCAAGCTGAAGCTGCACCTGCTGATCTGCGCTGTTAAACGCGACGATGAGCTGTTCATTCCGGATGGTAACTTCACCCTCCATGGTAATGACAAAATCTATATCACTGCATCCCACAGTGAGCTTTCCAAGTTCTATAAGCAGGCAGGGGATTTTAAGTCCCGCGTGCGTTCTGCCCTGATTGTGGGCGGAGGCAGAATCAGCTATTATCTGATTCCGCAGCTGATGGAGCTTGGCATCAGCGTCAAGGTCATCGAGCATGATCTCGAACGCTGCGAGACGCTCAGTGAATGGTTCCCGAAGGCGGAGATCATTCATGCGGATGGTACCGATCAGGACATTCTCCTTGAAGAGGGTCTGACCTCAACCGATGCCTGCATTATGCTGACAGGTATTGATGAGGAAAACATCATCCTCTCCCTCTATGCCAAGAAGCTCGGTGTGGACAAGATCGTCACCAAGATCAACCGCACCTCGCTGCTGCCCATCTCCGAGAGCGTGGGACTGGACAACATCGTCTCCCCCAATAATACCATGTCCGCACTTCTGCTGCAGTACATCCGTGCAAAGCAGAATTCCCAGAACAGCGATATTATCACGCTCTATCGTCTTGCTGATAATCGTCTGGAAGCAATCGAATTCGTTGTCCGTGGAGGCAGTGATTTTGTCGGCGTTCCGCTCAAGGAGCTTCGTCTGCGCAGCGGGTTCCTGATTGCCGGCATTATCCGCGGCAATAAGCAGATCGTCCCCTCCGGTGAGGATTGCCTGAAGCTCAACGACAGCGTTGTCATTGTCACCACCAACCAGAAGCTGACAAGCCTTGGTGACATTTTCCAGGAATAAGCGGAGGCAGCAATGAATTACAGAATCATTATCTATCTGACAGGGCAGATCATGCGCGTGCTTGGCGGTGCCATGCTTCTTCCCCTTATTGTCAGCTTGATTTATAACGAACCCGCAAGCCGCAATGCCTTTGGCATCACAGCGCTCGCGCTGATTGTGCTCGGTTCGCTGATCACACTTAAAAAGCCGAAGAACAAGGATGTGTACACCCGTGAAGGTATGGCTGTTACCGCTTTCACATGGATCATCGTCTCCCTTTTCGGTGCGCTCCCCTTCCTGTTCTCCGGTGAGATTCCGAACTATGCTGACTGCATTTTTGAAATCACCTCCGGCTTCACCACCACCGGTGCTACTATCCTCAACGATATTGAGGGAATGTCCAAATCCTGCCTTTTCTGGCGCAGTTTTTCGCACTGGCTGGGCGGTATGGGTGTGCTGGTCTTTGTTCTCGCCATTCTGCCGCAGAATGATACGCGTACAATGCACCTCGTCCGTGCAGAATCCCCCGGCCCGACAGTCGGGAAGCTTGTCGCAAAAATGAGCTTCTCCGTGCGGATTCTCTACACGATGTATATCACCCTAACAGTTTTGGAGGCCATTCTCCTGCTGTTCGGCGGTATGAATCTCTTTGAAGCTGTGAACCACGCCTTCGCCACAGCCGGAACCGGCGGTTTCGGCGTTACAAACGGCAGTATTGCTGACTATGACAGTGCGTATATTGATTTTATCATCACACTGTTCATGGCATTGTTCTCGGTGAATTTCTCCCTCTACTACCTGCTCCTCATCGGCAAATTCTCACAGGTATTTAAAAACGAGGAGCTGCGTGCGTTCCTTGGCATCTGCACCACTTCCATCCTGATCATTGCACTGGACATCCTGCACATCTATGGTGACTTCTGGACGGCACTTCGCTATGCCGGCTTCCAAGTACTGGCTATGGTTTCCACAACCGGTTTTGCAACTGCAAACTTTACAACCTGGCCGGTGCTGTCGCAGGCAATCCTGATTCTGCTGATGTTTGTGGGCGGCTGTGCTGGTTCCACAGGCGGCGGTCTGAAGGTTTCGCGTATCATCATTCTCTTCAAGACAGCACTCAAGGAAATCCGTCTCGCGCTCAACCCCCGTGCAGTTGTCTCCGTCAAAATGGACGGCAAGGCAATCGACAAGGATGTGGTCAGAGGTGTCGGCGCCTATTTTGCGCTGTTCATGTTTCTTATGGCACTGTCCATTCTGATTCTCGCGCTGGATGGACATGATCTGGGCACCACAGTGACCTCTGTAATTACCTGTATGAACAATGTAGGTCCCGGTATCAATGAAGTTAGCCCTGCGGGCAATTTCTCAGGCTTTTCCTCCTGGGCAAAAATTCTGCTGAGTGTGGATATGCTGCTTGGACGACTGGAAATCTATCCTCTGCTGGTACTGCTTACCTTCCGAAAAAAATAACAGAAAAACGGCACCTCCGTACGATCGGGGGTGCCGTTTTGGATATTGTCAGAAAGCGAATCAACCCTTTCTGCAGGCTCTGGACAGGTGACGGAGGTTCTCAAACCGGGGTTTGATCTTATGATATACAACCTTCGCACGCTGTCCATCACGGTAGTACCGGGCAAGGGCATTATTGAATGCCAGAAGGCTATCGGAGGAAGAGATGATTTCACACATATTTGCGACCGTCTCTTCATCCGTGCTCTTGCCGAGCAGATTACGGACTGTGTTATGGTACTGCACGGAATGCAGCATATCGGGCTGCTGCAAAGCCAGCTCTTCAACTGCCGGACCGCTGAAGCTGTTCGCCGTCAGGACAGGGACGGGAGAGGGATCCACCGCATACTTTTCACACAAATCGGCAAAGCTTTCTGCCGCTGTATGGGTTTCCACCTGCTCCTGCAGGGTTCTGACGAAGGCTTCATAGGCATCCTCCACCGGCTGTTCCATGGAAGCCGCTACGGAGGGAATCTGCTGCAGCTCTACCTGTGTATCACCAAGGTACTGCGCCAGAAAATCCGCACCAAGCTGGAAATCCTTGTCCTTGCTGACAATATAGAGCTTCTGATCCTGTTTCGTTCCGATCAGGTAGCCTGCGTACATCATGAGCTGGATATCGAGAGCATTCTTCACCGGCTCCGTAGTCTTCGGGCCTGTGGAGACCTCATTGAGTTCCACCTTTGCCTTACAGCGGATCAGCTGCTCATACAGACCAAAGGTCAGTCCGCAGCGGTTCTGGGTATAGAAAATATGGAGTATGTCCTCCTCGGTCAGCTGGTCGATGCCGCTAAGTCCATCAATATAGACATTCTCGTAATCCACCAAATAAATTGCCATTTCGTTTCACCTCCTTTTACGGATACTGGATGTAATAAAAAAAAGACCCTCTACCAAGGTAGAGGGCTTTGGAGGCGCCACCCGGATTTGAACCGGGGATCAAGGTGTTGCAGACCTACGCCTTACCACTTGGCTATAGCGCCGCAAAAAAATGGAGCGGATTACGAG